>NZ_JACVTY010000019.1:0-115687 GCF_016624805.1 Pseudomonas sp. S44 | reverse complement strand
TCCTACATTTGTTTCGGGCCAATGAGTCCTGTGGCATTTTCGCGCGACCCCTTTGGCGTACGGCGCATTACCGAGTCGTACACACTAGGCGGTCGCGCGCCTGTGGCACAGGCATAACTGGCCCGAAACAAACGTGGGAGCGGGTTTACCCGCGAAGCGCCGCGCGGGCGGCGCTCGATCTCAAGGCCGCTGAAAAACCTCAGGCAAGCACCTGTCAGCCCTCACCCAACCCCATGCGAACACACCTCCGGCGCACGGGTATGTGACAGCAACACATCCAGCAACGCCTGCGCCGCAGTAGACAACTTGTGGTCGCTCAGGGCGATGACCCCGATGCGCCGCTCGACAGTGGGCTCGACCAAAGGTACGCAGCGCGCCCCCAGCTCCTGCATCTGGTTGATGCACAGCGCCGGTACGGCACTGACCCCCAAACCATTGGCAACCATGCGCCCGACTGTGGACAACTGGTGGCTTTCGAAGGCCACCGCCAGCCGGCCATGCTCGGCGGCCAGGTGTTGCTCGAGCAGCAGGCGCACCGCCGAAGGGCGTTGCAGGGCGATGAAGTCATGAGTCAACAGTTCGCGCCAGCTCACCTGGGGCTGCTGCGCCAAGGGTGAATCGCCCGGCACCACGGCGACGAAGCGGTCCAGGTACAACGGGTGAAACTGCAAGGCATCGCTGCGCTCGGGCTCGAAACCTATGCCCAGTTCGACGCGGCGGTGGCGGACCAGTTCCAGCACCTGCTCGTTGATCACGTCGTGCACGGTGACGTTGACCTTGGGGTAGCGCTGGCGAAACACCTTCAGTGACTGCGGCAGCAGGTTGCCGGCAAAGGCCGGCATCGCCGCCACCGACACCCGCCCCAGTTGCAGGGTGAAGCGCTGGCGCAGCATTTCCTCGGTATCGTCCCAGTCGGCCAGCAGGCGCCGGGCCAGCGGCAGCAGCACTTCGCCCTCGGCGGTGAGGCTGACGCTGCGTGTGGTGCGGGTGAGCAGGGCGCCGCCGAGGTTGTCCTCCAGCGCCTTGATGGTCAGGCTCAGTGCCGGTTGCGAAATGTGCAGGTGTTCGCCGGCCTGGGCGAAGCTCTGGTACTTGGCCACGGTGACGAAGGCGCGCAGTTGCTTGACGTTCATGGCGGGTCCGCAGGTTGTTTTGCAAAAGTTATCAATCGATGACGAAAACAAAATTAACAAATCAGTCGCCAGCGGTGAAGATGCCTTCCACACGCTCAAACAACTACAAAGGCGGATCAGCATGGCCGGACTGGACAAGCGCGTAGCAACCTATGAACAGGCTCTCGAAGGCCTGACCGACGACATGACGGTACTGGCCGGCGGCTTCGGCCTGTGTGGCATCCCCGAGAACCTCATCGCCGAGATCAAGCGCCGCGGGGTCAAGGGCCTGACGGTGGTGTCCAACAACTGCGGCGTCGACGGCTTCGGCCTGGGCGTGCTGCTCGAAGACCGGCAGATCCGCAAGATGGTGGCCTCCTATGTCGGCGAGAACGCCGAGTTCGAGCGCCAGTTGCTCAGCGGCGAGCTGGAAGTGGAGCTCACCCCCCAAGGCACCCTGGCCGAGAAGATGCGCGCCGGCGGTGCCGGTATCCCGGCGTTCTACACCGCCACGGGCTACGGCACCCCGGTCGCCGAAGGCAAAGAGGTGCGTGAGTTCAACGGCCGCAAGTACATCCTCGAAGAGTCCATCACCGGCGACTTCGCCATCGTCAAGGGCTGGAAGGCCGACCACTACGGCAACGTGGTGTACCGCAACACCGCCCAGAACTTCAATCCGCTGGCCGCCACCGCCGGCAAGATCACCGTGGTCGAGGTCGAGGAAATCGTCGAGCCGGGCGTGCTGCTGCCCAGCGAGATCCACACGCCGGGGATCTTCGTCGACCGGGTCATCGTCGGCACCTTCGAGAAGCGCATCGAGAAGCGCACCGTCAAGGCCTGAGCGCCGTCCACAGAACAACAAAGAGATCCTGACCATGGCACTGACCCGCGAACAGATGGCTCAACGCGTCGCCCGTGAACTGAAGGACGGCTACTACGTCAACCTCGGCATCGGCATCCCCACCCTGGTGGCCAACTACGTGCCCGCCGACATGGACGTGATGCTGCAGTCGGAGAACGGCCTGCTCGGCATGGGCGAGTTCCCTACCGAGAGCACCCTCGACCCCGACATGATCAACGCCGGCAAGCAAACCGTGACCGCCCGCCGTGGCGCGTCGATCTTCGATTCGGCGCAATCCTTCGCCATGATCCGTGGCGGCCATGTCGACCTCACCGTGCTGGGTGCCTTCGAGGTGGACGTGGAGGGCAACATCGCCTCCTGGATGATCCCCGGCAAGCTGGTCAAGGGCATGGGCGGTGCCATGGACCTGGTAGCCGGCGCCGAGAACATCATCGTCACCATGACCCACGCCTCCAAGGACGGCGAGTCCAAGCTCCTGCCGCGTTGCAGCCTGCCGCTGACGGGTGCTGGCTGCATCCGCAAGGTGCTTACCGACCTTGCCTACCTCGAGATCGAGAACGGCGCCTTCATCCTGCGCGAGACCGCGCCCGGGGTGAGCGTCCAGGAGATCGTCGAGAAAACCGCCGGCAAGCTGATCGTGCCGGACGATGTGAAAGAGATGACGTTCTGACGCTATTGCTTTACCTCCCCCCTGTGAGGGTGGGCTAGTTGTGGGAGCGGGCAAGCCCGTTCCTACAGCAAGCCCGCTCCCACAGGGGTTTTGCGTTGTTCGACAAGCAACATCCACCAATAAGACCAAAAAAGGAAAACACTCGTGGCCGCTGAAATCCAAGACAGCCGCTCCGCCCGCTTCGCCCTGCGCTGCTCCAACTGGGCCGAACGCTGGTTCCCTGACTCCTGGGTGTTCGCCGCCCTGGCCGTGATGCTGGTGTGCCTGGGGGCCCTGGCCATGGGCGCCAAGCCCACCGACACCGCCAAGGCCTTTGGTGACGGCTTCTGGAGCCTGATCCCGTTCACCATGCAGATGGCCTTCGTGGTCATTGGCGGCTATGTGGTCGCAAGCTCGCCGCCTGCTGCGCGCCTGATCGACCGCCTCGCGCGCCTGCCGAAGAACGGCCGCTCGGCGGTGTGCTGGGTGGCGCTGATCTCGATGCTCGCCTCCTTGCTCAACTGGGGTCTGTCGTTGGTGTTCGGCGGCCTGCTGGTGCGTGCCCTGGCCCGCCGCACGGACCTGAAGATGGACTACCGCGCCGCTGGCGCTGCTGCCTACCTGGGCCTGGGTGCCGTGTGGGCGCTGGGCCTGTCGTCGTCGGCTGCGCAGTTGCAGGCCAACCCGGCCAGCCTGCCGCCGTCGATCCTGTCGATCACCGGCGTCATTCCGTTCACCGAGACCATCTTCCTCTGGCAGTCCGGGGTGATGCTGGCTGCGCTGGTGATCGTCTCGCTGGTCGTCGCCTACGCCACCGCGCCCGGACCGAACAGTGCGCGCAGCGCCCAGGACTGTGGTGTCGATCCGACCTTTACCGCCCCACCTGCGCCGCAGCGCACCCGTCCCGGCGAGTGGCTGGAGCACAGCCCGATCCTGATCCTGCTGCTGGTGGCCCTGGCGGCCGGCTGGCTGTACCAGGAGTTCGCCACCAAGCCTGCGATCACCGCCATCTCCGGGCTGAACACCTACAACCTGCTGTTCATCATGCTGGGCGCCTTGCTCCACTGGCGTCCGCGCAGCTTCCTCGACGCCGTGGCCCGTGCGGTGCCGACCACCACCGGCGTGCTGATCCAGTTCCCGCTGTACGGCTCGATCGCCGCCATCCTCACCCAGGTCAAGGGCGCCGACGCACAGACCCTGGCGCACCACATCTCGGTGTTCTTCACCCAGATCGCCACCCATGACACCTATGCCTTGCTGATGGGCGTGTATTCGGCGGTGCTGGGCTTCTTCATTCCGTCTGGCGGCGGCAAGTGGATCATCGAAGCGCCCTACGTGATGCTGGTGGCCAACGACCTGCAGTACCACCTGGGCTGGGCGGTGCAGATCTACAACGCCGCCGAGGCGCTGCCGAACCTGATCAACCCCTTCTACATGCTGCCGTTGCTGGGCGTGCTGGGCCTGAAGGCGCGTGACCTGATCGGCTTCTCCTTCGTGCAACTGCTGGTGCACGTGCCCCTGGTGCTGGTGCTGCTCTGGGCGCTGGGCACCACCTTGCAGTACGTGCCACCAGTGATGCCGTAGCCGCGTCACCGCGCACTACCGCGCTGCGGGCCGCAATGGCCCGCAAGCGCTGCCCGCCGCTCGACGACCTTGCATGTCGATCCGTGAAAAAAGCGTAATTTTCCCCCGACTCCCTTCGTTTTCCTGAGAGCTGCCCTGCGTCCAGGCGGACCGGGCCATCATCACCCCAAGGAGACAGGCAATGACTTCCGTTTTCGACCGCGACGACATCGTGTTCCAGGTTGTGATCAATCACGAGGAACAGTACTCGATCTGGCCCGACTACAAGGCGATCCCCAACGGCTGGCGCGCCGCAGGCAAGAGTGGCCTGAAGAAAGACTGCCTGGCCTACATCGATGAAGTGTGGACCGACATGCGCCCCCTGAGCCTGCGCCAGAAGATGGCCGAAGCTGCGGTGCAGTAAGGCGTGACTGCACTCAACCTGCTATGCCTGCCGTACTCGGGCGCCAGTGCCATGGTCTACAGCCGCTGGCGGCGCAAGCTGCCGGCCTGGTTGCAGGTGCGCCCGGTGGAGTTGCCCGGGCGCGGCGCGCGTCTGGGCGAGCCCCTGCAAACCGACATGCAGGCACTGGCCCGGCAACTGGCCAGCGAGCAACGCCTGGCGGCGAGCACGCCCTATGCGCTGCTCGGACACAGCCTGGGTGCGCTGCTCGCCTTCGAGCTGGCCCACGAGTTGCAAGCCCTGGGTTGCAAGGCGCCGGTCGCACTGTTCGCTTGTGGTACGGCGGCACCGACCCGACGTGAGGACTACGACGGCAAGGGCTGGCGCGAAGCCAAGACCGATGCCGAGCTGATCGACGAACTGCGCCAGTTGCAAGGTACCCCCGAGGAGGTGCTGGCCAACGAAGAGCTCATGGGCCTGACCTTGCCGATTCTGCGCGCCGATTTCCTCATGTGCGGCCGCTACGACTATCGCCAACGCGCGCCGTTGCACTGCCCGTTGCATGTTTTGGGCGGCGAGGCCGACCGCGCCAGCGAAGAGCAACTGCTGGCCTGGCGTCGCGAAAGCCTGGGCGATTTCTCGCTGGAGGTCTTCCCCGGCGGGCACTTCTTCATCCATGAACACGAAGACCGGGTGCTGAGCCTGCTGACCGCCTCTCTGGAACCTCATCGACTTTCGGCATGATTGACGTAGGCCTTTGCCTGGGGGAGGCTGGGGGCTTTCCCACAGGACAAGGGTTGTCCCCATGCTGATCGATCCCCGCCAGGCCACGCTGCTGGTCGTCGATATCCAGGAACGCCTCATCGGTGCCATGAGCGACCCCGAGGGCACCCGCGCGCGGGCCCGCGGGCTGCTGGCCGCCACCGCCGAACTCGAACTGCCCACGGTGATCTCCGAGCAGTACCCCAAGGGCCTGGGCCCGACCCTGGCCGAACTCAAGGCCGCCGCTACAGGGGCCGAGATCGTCGAGAAGCTGCACTTTTCCTGCGTGGCCGCCGAATGCCTGCCCGCCAGCTTGCTGGCGCGCGAGCAGGTGATCGTCTGTGGCATGGAAACCCACGTCTGCGTGCTGCAGACAGTGCTTGGCCTGCTGGGCCTGGGCAAGCAGGTGTTCGTGGTCGAGGACGTCTGCGACAGCCGCACCCCGGCAAACAAGGCGGCAGGCCTTGCGCGCATGCGCGATGCCGGGGCGCAGATCGTCACCCGCGAGATGGTGCTGTTCGAACTGCTGGGCAGTGCCAGCCACCCGTTGTTCCGCCATATCAGCAAGACCTACATCGTCGGTGACCCATCCTGAACCCGCGGCTGCTGGGCGCTGGGCTGATGCTGCTGGCCCTGCTGCAAGGCTGTGCCGGGCGCCGCGAGGAGGCGCCCGAAGTCGACCCTGCCCAGGTTCGTGCCCAGCTCATGCGCCTGCTGCCTGCCTCGGTCAAGGACCGCCAGGGCTGGGCCGAGGACATCCAGGTCGCGTTCACCGCCCAGGGCATCGCGCCCAGCCGCAGCAACCTGTGCGCGGTGCTGGCGGTGACCGAGCAGGAGTCCACCTTCACCGCCGACCCCCAGGTGCCCAACCTGGGCCGCATCGCCCGCGAGGAAATCGACCGCCGCGCCGCGCGTCTGCACATCCCCAGGCTGCTGGTCGATGGCGCCCTGGCGACGCCTTCGGCGAACGGCCAGAGCTACCAGCAGCGCCTGCTGGCGGTACGCAGCGAGAAGCAGCTCAGCGCCCTGTTCGATGATTTCATCGCCGGCTTGCCGCTGGGCGACAAGTTGCTCGGCGGGCTCAACCCGGTGCGTACCGGCGGGCCGATGCAGGTCAGCATCGACTTTGCCGAACGCCATGCCAAGGACTATCCCTACCAGCGCCAGGGCACGATTCGCCAGGAGGTATTCAGCCGTCGCGGCGGCCTGTACTTCGGCATCGCCCACTTGTTGGGCTATCCCGCCCATTATGAGCGGCCGCTGTACCGCTTCGCCGATTTCAACGCAGGCTGGTACGCCAGCCGCAACGCCGCATTCCAGGCGGCGCTGAACAGCGTGACGGGTGCAGAGTTGGCCCTGGACGGCGACCTGATCGCACCGGGTGCGATCCTGCCAGGCACGACCGAGCGCGCGGCGCGCAGCCTTGGGGTGAAGCTGGGGCTGCGCAATCCGCAGATTCGCAGCCAGCTGGAATTGGAGAACAGCCTGGCGCTCGAGGACAGCGCCTTGTACCGCGGCGTATTTGCCCTCGCTGACGCCAAGGCGGGCAAGCCACTGCCACGTGCGGTGCTGCCGGGGATCGTGCTCAAGAGCCCGAAGATCACCCGCAAGTTGACCACGGCGTGGTTTGCGGGGAGGGTGGACGAGCGCTACCAGCGCTGCATGACGCGTTGACCGACGCAAGCTGCAGGGGCCGCAACGCAGCCCCTGCAAGGCTCAGGCAGGCTGAGCTGCCAGGCTGTTGCTGACGTTACGCCCCAGTACCAGCACGGTGACGAATCCGCAACCGACCAGCGCCGTGGCCAGGCTCAGCAGCACCGAGCTGCCCAGTTGGTCGACGATCCGCCCACCAAAGAACGAGCCCAGTGCGATGATCACCTGGAACATGGCCACGAACAGCGGCATGCCGCGTTCGACATCCTTGGGCGCGACCACGAACATCCAGATGCTGGCACAGGCCGGGAAGGCACCGAAGGCAAAGCCCCACAGCGCGATCAGCATCACCGCGCCGGTCATGCCGGTGGCGAAGTAAGGGAACAGTGCGGTGCTGATGCCGATCAGCAAGGCCACCAGCAGCAGGGTGTAGCGCACGCTGCGGTTGGCGGCGAAGCCGGCGAACAGGTTGCCGATGACGCCCGCGACGCCGTAGAGCAGCAACAGCGAGCCGATGGTTGCGCCGTCGAAGCCCGAGCTTTGCTTGAAGAACGGTGCGACATAGGTGTACGCGGCAAAGTGCGCCAGGCCAATCAGCAAGACCGCGATCAGGCCAACCCGTGCCAGCGGATTGATGAACAGCGCCGGCAGGTCACTGATACGGATGGCCTTGTCGGGATTGAGCCGTGGCAGCAGGAAGACCTGCGCGAGCAGCACCGGCACACCCAGCAGGGCGGTCACCAGGAAGGTCATGCGCCAGCCCATCAGGCCGCTGAGCCAGGTGCCGACCGGCACGCCCAGCACCGTGGCCAGGGTGACCCCGACCATGATGATCGAAGTCGCCTGCGCCACGCCCACCCCCTTGGGCGCCAGGCGCCCGCTCAGGGCAATGGCCGTGGCCCAGAAACCACCGATGCTGATACCCAGCAGCACGCGGCCGAACAGCAGCAGGCTGAAGTCGCTGGCATAGGCCACCACCGAGTTGGCGATGATCATGATCAGCGTCAGGCCGATCAGCAGGTAGCGGCGGTCCATGGCACCGATGCCGACAGACAGCAGCGGGGCGGCGAGGGCGGCCATGATACCGGGCAGGGTGACCATCAGGCCGGCTTGCCCGGCACTGATGCCCAGGTCGCTGGCCACATCGTTGAGAACGCCTACCGGGAGGAATTCACTGGTCACCAGGGCGAAGGCGCCCACGGCGACCGAGAGAATCGCCAGCCACTGCTGTTTGACGCTCTGTTGGTTGTGTTCAAGAAGGCCATCGGGGGCCTGATTGACGCTTGGCATGGTACGGATTCCAAGTGTTGTCGCCTGGAGCAGGCGCAGGAGGCGGGAAAATAGGAGGGCGATTATAGAAGTCGGTTCCGAAAGGCCTATAGGCAGGCCGTTCGATAGTAATCATCAGTGTGATCGATGGAACGCTCGGCTCACCTCATCCAGCGCGGCATTCCCAATCTCCCCTTCACTGCGTACACTTGCGACATGTTCTTATTTGCATCTAATAATCTTTTTCGGGGAGGGGCGTGATGTCCACCGTTGTAGCTGGCGGCGCCGCGCACATGGGTTTGGAAACACTGTACCGCGAGCACAGCGGCTGGCTGCACGGCTGGTTGCGTCAGCGCATGAATAACGCCGCCGATGCTGCGGACCTGGCCCAGGACACGTTCATCCGGGTGTTGCTGGCGCGCAGTGCAGGCATGCTCAACGAGCCACGGCATTATCTGGCGACCATCGCTCGCGGCCTGGTCATCGATCTCTACCGGCGTCGCAGTCTGGAAAGCGCCTACCTCCAAGCCTTGGCGCAACAGCCCGAGCACTATGCGCCCAGCGCCGAAACCCGTGCTGCCGTGCTGGAAACGTTGATGGCCATCGATCGTATGCTCGATGGTCTCGGCGAGCGCACGCGGGCGATCTTCCTGGCTGTACAGCTTGACGGCCTGAGCTACGAAAAAGCCGCCACCCGGCTTGGTGTTTCGGTCAGCACCGTGCGCAAGCACCTGGCCCGTGGGTTGATGCATTGCGTGCTGATCGACGACGCATGAAGGCCATTCTAGCCGATGCTGTGAACTGGTATGTGCGCCTGCACGACAGCGACGTCGATGAAACCACCCGCGTCCAATGGCAAGCCTGGTACGCCGCCGACAACCGTCATGCCGAAGCCTGGGCACGGCTGGAGCAATTGCAGTACCGCCTGGGCAACGCCCCTCGTGGTGCGGCGCAGACGCTGCAGACCGCACGCTGGGATCGACGTTCCGCGATGAAGGCCCTGGCGCTGCTGCTCGGGGTCGGGGCGGTGGGGTGGCAGGGCTATCGGGTCTCGCCCTGGCGTGCCGATTACTGGACTCGGGTGGGTGAGCGGCGGCAATTGACGCTTGCCGACGGTACGCGGCTGGACCTCAACACTGACAGCCGGGTGGACGTCGTGTTCGACGCCGGGCAGCGCCTGATTCAACTGCGCCAGGGCGAGATTCTGGTGGACACTGCCCAGGATCCGCGTCCGCTCAGCGTGTGCACCGCCGAAGGCGACATCCTGGCCCTTGGCGCCCGCTTCAGCGTGCGCCAGGACGCTGGCGTAAGTCATGTCACGGTGGCCACCCAGGCCGTGGAGGTGCAAGCCAAGCGCATGTCGCAACGGCTACGCATCGATACCGGCTACAGCCTGAGCTTCACTGCCGACAGTTTCGGGCCGCTGCGACCGATGGAGCCCGATGCCCAGGCCTGGGTCCAGGGCATGCTGGTCAGCGTCGATTGGCGCTTGGGTGATGTGGTGCAGGCCTTGGCCCGCTACCGGCCCGGTTATCTCGGCTGCTCGAAGGAGGTCGCCGGGCTGCGCTTGTCCGGCGCCTTCAACCTCGATGACACCAACGTTGCGCTGGCCAGCCTGGAAGACGCCTTGCCGATCCGCGTCCGGCGCATGACCGACTACTGGGTGCGCCTGGAGCCCTCCGGGCTGGGGTAAGAGGGTCATAGGCGTTGCCCGGATTTTTTTTGCGTCGGGGTAACAGATTTCTTTTGCTGGCTCGGCCCTTGAGGGAGCGCGCATCTGGCGCGCCCATGCCAACCAGATCAGGAACCCCAATCTCATGTCCGCACGCCGTTCCTCGCTAGCCAGCAGCATTCGCCAGGCGACCCTCGCGCTGAGCCTGTGCAGTGCCGCACTGGCGACTTCGACCGCCTGGGCTGCCCCACAGCACTACGATATTCCCGCTGGCAGCGTGGCCGCTGCGATCAGCCAGTTCGCCGCGGCCAGCGGCGTGACCATCAGCTTCAGCCACGAAGAGGCGGATGGCCTGCGGTCATCGGGGCTGCACGGCAGCTTCGAGCTGGAGCAGGGTTTCGCCCACTTGCTGCAAGGCACCGGATTGCGCATCCAGCAGATGGGCGAGAAGCGCTACGTGCTGAGCAAGGCGCCAGCCGAAGGCACGGTGGAGCTCGGGGCCACCAGCATCGATGCCACGGGGCTGGGCAGCACGACCGAGGGTACTGGCAGCTATGCGACGGGCTCGGCGAACACCGCGACCGGCCTGCGCCTGTCGGCACGCGAGACGCCCCAGTCCATCAGCGTGGTCACCCGTCAGCGCATCGAAGACCAGAACCTGACAGACGTTGCCCAGGTACTTGAACAGACGCCAGGTGTGGTCGTCGACAGCATGGGGCCGGCCGGTAGTGACGGCAACAACATTTATGTCCGTGGTTTCCAGGTGGGCAGCTACCAGGTCGACGGCGTCAATCGGCCTGACAGCTACGGTTTTCGTGACGACCTGGCCGACATGGTGAGCTACGACCGCGTCGAGGTGGTTCGCGGCGCCACGGGGCTGATGTCGGGTACCGGTGATCCGGGCGCCACCATCAACCTGATTCGCAAGAAACCGACGCTGCAGACCCAGCGCAAACTCACGCTCAAGGCCGGTTCCTGGGACAACTATCGCACCGAGCTGGACGTGTCCGGGAAGCTGTCCGAAAGCGGCCATGTCCGTGGGCGCTTCGTGGCGTCGACCACCGACAGCCAAAGCCACATCGACCGCCAGTCGCTGGAGCGCCAGGTGGCATACGGCGTGGTGGAGTGGGATGTCACCGACAGCACGATGCTGACCGTAGGCGCCGAATACCAGGAGATGGACAACGACGGCGCGGGCAACCATGGCTTCCCGATGTTCAATAGCGATGGCAGCCACTTCAAGCCTTCGCGCTCGTTCAACTCGGCGTCGGACTGGAGCTATCACAAGCGCCGCACGAAAACCCTGTTCACCACCCTGGAGCACCAGTTGGACAACGGCTGGCAGCTGAAACTGAACGCCGAGCACAGCCGCCGCAGCTATGACGACGCCTTCGCCACCGCCGCCAACGGCACCGTAAACCCCGACGGCAGCGGCATCAGTACCTGGACCGGCCGTTGGGCGGGGGACCCCCGGCAGACGTCGTTCGATCTCTCTGCCTCTGGCCCCTTCGAGTTGCTGTCGCGCGAGCATCAGGCGTATGTGGGCGCCAGTCATTACCGGGCGTATTACCGCAATGACGGTTATCCGCTCTGGTCTTTCCAGACCATCGACAATATCCATACCTGGGACGGCTCGCTGGCGGTCCCGGATGCCATCCACACCAAGTCGTCGCGCGATGCGCTGGACGAAACCCAGGATGGTCTGGTGGCTTCGGTGCGCTGGAGCCTGGCGGATGACCTGTCGCTGATTACCGGTGCGCGGGTGATCGACTGGAAACGTGACGAAGCCAACACCAACCTCTCGAGCGGGGCGACCCGCCGGACCTCGCGCAGCGAAACCGGCGTCGTCACTCCATACATCGGGCTGGTGTACGACCTGGCCGAGAACTGGTCGGCCTACGCCAGCTACACCACCATCTTCAAGCCGCAGAACAGCAAGGATGTGGGCGGCAACTACCTCGACCCGCTCGAAGGCGTGAACTACGAGCTGGGTATAAAGAGTGAGTTCTTCGACAAGCGCCTGACCACCGCGCTCAGCGTTTTCGAAGTGCACCAGGATAATCTCGCCGTGGCCGACGGCAGCAACCTTGCCCCGGATGGCAACCAGGCTTACCGCGCCGAGTCCGGCACCAAGACCCGTGGTTTCGAGATGGAAATGACGGGGGAGATCCTGCCTGACTGGCAAGTCTCCGCGAGCTACACCTACGCGGTGAGCAAGAACGCCGATGGCGATCGCCTGCTCACCGAAGTACCGCGCGATACCCTCAAGCTGTTCACCAGCTATCGCCTGCAGTCGCTGCCGCAGTTGAAGGTTGGCGGGGGAGTGCGCTGGCAGGGCATGGAGTACTACAAGGACGCCGGGCCCAACAACGAGACCTTCACCCAAGGCGCCTACAGCATCGTCGACGTAATGGCGCAATACGCCTTCACGCCGCAGACCAGCGTGTCCTTGAACCTCAATAACCTGTTCGACGAGAAGTACTACACCGCGATCGGCTCGCGGGGCTGGTATGGCACGCCGCGCAGCGCAACGGCCACGCTGGTGTATGCGTTCTGATAAGGCGTCTTGAGGAAACCGCGCTTGATCCGCGTGATATCAGGCGCACTGCCTCACGCAATTGACCTGCTGACCTGAGCGCCGCGCCTTGCCGGGCGCTCGGGCAGTACGGCGGCCTGCAACTGGCGACCTGCGGGATGTTCGAACGACAGTTCACCCTCCACAGCCCGATTCTCGACGATGCGCCCTGCGTCAAGCACCACAACCCGCTGGCAGAAGTACCGCACCAGGCTCAGGTCATGGCTGATCAGCAGAAAGGCCGTGCCGTTGTCGCGACGCAGTGTGTCGAGCCGTTGCAGCAGTTGCAGTTGCAGCACGCGATCCAGATTTGAAAGCGCCTCGTCGAGCACCACCAGCTTTGGCGAGATTGCCAGCGCCCGGGCGATGTTGGCCCGCTGTAGCTGGCCGCCGCTCAGTTGCTGTGGCAAGCGTTCGGCATGCTCGGCGTGCAGGCCCATCTGCTCCAGCAGCTCGATGGCCCGTAGGCGTTGGGCTGTCTCACTCAGATTGCTCAGGTGCCGCAGTGGCTCGGCAATGCTCCAGCCGATGCTGCGCTGTGGATTGAATGCCCCCGGCGCGTCCTGGAACACCAACTGCACGGTCCGCTGGAAGGCTCGTGCCTGTTCGCCGCGCAGTTGGCTTACCGCCTGCCCGGCGAAGGTGACCTGCCCCTGGCTCGGAGTTTCGAGCCCGAGCAGCAGGCGGGCGAGGGTGCTCTTGCCACTGCCGCTGCAGCCCAGCAAGCCAATGGATTCGCCCGCTTGAAGTTGCAGGTCGATACCGTCGAGCACCTGCAGCCAGCCGCGTTTTCGCAGCAAGCCGCCGGTGCGGTAGCGATGACTCAGTTGCTGGACATGCAGCAGGCTCATGGTCGGCTTCCGCAGAGGATTCGATGGGCTTCGAGCAAGGTGCGAGCAGTGTCGCTGACAGGGCGGTCGAACAGTGCATGCACGGCTTGGCGCTCGACGATGCGGCCGGCATCCATCACCGCTACCTGATCGGCGCAGCGCGCCACCACCCCCATGTCATGGGTCACCAGCAGCACCCCGAGGCCATGCCGTCCAACCAGCTCCATCAGCACGTCGAGAAAGCGTGCCTGGCTTACCGCGTCGAGATCGCTGGTGGGCTCGTCGGCCAGCAGGAACGGAGTTTCGGCCATCAGCGCCAAGGCGATCATCATGCGCTGCAGCATGCCGCCGCTGAGCTGGAAGGCGAACGCTTGCAGCACGCGGGCGTGATCCGTCAGGCCCACGGCCGCCAGGCAGTCGGCCATGCGCTCGCGAGCGGCGGCGCCGGTGATACCGTGCTGGCGAAGGGTTTCGAGCCCGTGGCTGGCCATGCTGCTTACCGGGTTGAAGGCACTGCGCGGGTTCTGCAGCACCAGACCGGCCAGGCGGCCACGCACCTGGGCGGCGCTCACCGGTTGGCCGTCGAGCAGCAGCTGGCCCTGGGTACGCACAAGGCCGGCAGGCAAAAGGTCAAGCATGCCCAGGCAGCTCAGGGACTTGCCCGAACCACTGGCCCCGACCAGTGCGCAGACCTCGCCGCGGCGCAACTGCAGGTCGACGCCATGCACCAGCAAACCGGCGTGGGACGCTATGCGCAGGTCCTGGATTTCGAGGGTCGCTGGCATCATCTAGTGGTGCTCCCGGGTCGGGTCGAGGCGGTCGCGCAGTGCGTCGCCCAGCAGGTTGAAGGCCATCACCGAGAAGAAGATCATCAGCCCCGGCAACAGCAGCAGGTGGGGGTGGCTCCAGATGAACTCCTTGGCATCGTTGATCATCACGCCCCACTCGGCCGTAGGCGGTGCCACACCCAGGCCGAGAAACGACAGGCCCGAGACGTGCAGCATCATGTGGCCGATGTCCATGGTCGCCAGTACCAGCAGGGGGCCTGCGATGTTCGGCAGCACGTGCTGGCGCAGGCGGGTGCTGCGCGAGGCACCGGCCAGGCGCGAGGCCAGCACGTATTCACGACCACGCTGGGCAATCACCATGCCGCGCACCATGCGCGCATACCATGCCCAATGGGACAACGCGATGGCGATGATCACGTTGGTCAGGCCGGTACCGAGCAGCGTGACGAAGAAGAACGCCAGCACCAGGGTCGGAAAGGTCATGAACATGTCGCACAGGCGCATCAGCAGCAGGTCGGTGCGCCCGCCGACAAAGCCCGCGAGGCCGCCCACGGCGAGCCCGAGCGCCAGTACCAGGGCCAGGGTCAACATCACGCTGCCCAGCGACAGGCGGGTACCGACGATCAAGCGCGACAGCAGGTCGCGGCCCAGGTGATCGGTGCCCAGCCAGTGGCTGGCATCGGGTGGCATGAGGCGCTGGCCGAGGTCGACCAGATCGGGGTCGTGCGGGGTCAGCCACTGGCCGAACACGGCCAGTACCGCCAGCAGGCCAACCAGCACCAGGCCCAGGACCAGTCCCGCATGGCCGGACACGGCCGGCCGACGAATTGCCCAGAGCGTACTCATGCGCGTGCGCCCTCCAGCCGGCTGCGTGGGTCGAGCCAGGCGTAGCACACGTCCACGACCAGGTTGCAGACCATCAACAGGCCGGTCAGCAGCAGGGTGAAGCACTGCATCACCGGAAAATCGCGGTTGAGCACCGCCGAGACGGCAAAGCGCCCCACGCCGGGCCAGGCGAAGATGGTCTCGATCACCAGTGCTCCGCCGATCAGTTCGCCCACGTGCATGCCAGTGGCGGTGACGAACGGCAGCCAGGCGTTGCGCAGCACGTGGTCGCGCCACACCCGGCGTTCGGGCAGGCCCCGGGCGCGGGCGTAGGTGACATGGCGCTGGCCGCTGGCTTCGAGCAGGCTGGCGCGCAGCAGGCGAGCATTGATCGACATCGACATCAGGGCAATGGCCAGTACTGGCATCACCAAGTGCCCGGCGCCTCCTCGACCGAGCGGCGGCAGCCAGCCCAGCGACAGCGAGAACAGTGCGATCAACAGGAACGCCAGCCAGAAATTGGGCATCGACACGCCCAGGAAAGTCACCGCCCGGACTGCATGGTCGGGCCAGCGACCCTGCCAGCGCGCGGCCATGAGCCCCAGCGGGATCGACAGCAACAACGTGCAGGCCAGCGCCAGTCCGCCCAGTTGAAGGGTCGCCGGCAGGTAGTACAACAGGTCGTCCAGTACCGGTCGGCCGGTCAGGTAGGAAACACCGAAATCCAGATGCAACGCCTTCCACAGCCAGTTCAGGTACTGCTCGTACAAGGGCCGATCCAGGCCCAGGGCATGGCGCACTTCGGCGATGGCTGCATCTGTCGGCGGGATGTGCGACAGGCGCAGGTAATCCAGGGCCGGGTCCGTGCTGCCCAGGTGCAGCAACACGAACACCAGCAGCGACACACCGAGCATCACCGGGGCCAGCAATACCAGACGCAGCAGAATGTAGCGCAGCATGTCAGTGGGCCTGCTTGGGGGTCATGGCCTCGAAGGGCACATCGAACAAGGTGCTGCCGAATTCGACGTGATCGACCGAATCGCGGTGCATGCTGATGGCGGTGAGGTGGGAGATGGGCAAGTACACCGCCTGCTCGTGCAGGGTGGTCAGGATGAAGCGGTACTGCTCGGCGCGTTGTTGCTCGTCGGTGCTGGCCAGCACCTGGCCGATGCGCCGGTCCAGTTCATCCTTCATCGCCAACCCCCGCTGGGCCATGTAGTCGGCGTGGCCGGCATAACGCATGGAGCTGACGAACGAATGCGGATCGTACGGGGCGCCCCAGGTGTCGGCGAAGATCATGTCAAAGTCACCCTCGCGCTGGCGCCGCACCAGGGCGCCTTCTTCAACTGCCCGCAACTCGACATGGATACCGACCTTGGCCAACTCGCCCTGCAGGACTTCAGCCAGGCTTTTCTGCAAGGCACTGGTGCCGAGGAACACCAGCTCGATCGACAGCGGCTCACCGCCCTTGCTGCGCACGCTGGCACCGGGAGCCAGTGTCCAGCCTGCGGACTCCAGCGCCTGCCTGCCCTGTGCAGGGTCGTATGGATAAGGTTTCAGGCCGATGTCCGAGTACGGCATGTTGCTGGCGAACAGGGTGTCAGCCCGCGGTTCCAGGCCGTAGAGGATCTTGTCGATGATCGCCTGCTTGTCCACCGCCTCGTTGATCGCCTGGCGCACCGCCAGGTCGCGCGTGGCGCCACGGCCGGTGTTCATGGCCAGCGTGCGGGTAGCCAACGGCGCCGACAGGGCAGTGGCGTAGCCCTGGTCGCGCAGGCGCACGAAGGTGGCGGCGCTGATCTCGCCGGCGGCACCCTGGATCAGCTCGATTTCACCGGCCTGCAAGGCCAAAGCGCGGCTGTTGGGGTCGGGAATGACCTTCACCATGACTTCGCCGTAGGCCGGTTGCGGCCCCCAGTAGAAAGGGTTGCGCACGAAGCGGTCGAACTCGCCCAGGCGCGACTCGACCCGCATCCAGGGCCCGGTCCCGACTGGCTGGCCAGGCTTGGCAGCGGGGGCGCCGAAGCGCATCGGGCGGACCTGGGCCAGCTCCATCAGCGTCGGGTAGTAAGGGTGCTTGAGCACCAGGCGCAAGGTCAGGTGATCGGGGGCCTCGACATGGTCGAGGGTGCTGACCAGCTCCATCCAGCGGTGGCGTTGGCTGTTGGCCAGGACCGCATCCAGGTTGGCCTTGGCGGCCGCGGCATCGAACGGCGTACCGTCGCTGAAACGCACGCCGTCGCGCAAGGTGAAGGTGTAGGTCTTGCCGTCCTCGGACACTTTCCAGCCCGTCGCCAGCCACGGCTCGACGGTGCCTGCGTGGGTGTAGCGCACCAGCGGTTCGTAGACCATGGCCTGGGCGTACATCTGATTCGGCGCGTATCCGCGTGGCTCGATGGGGCCGGCGTTGACCGGCCAGGAGTACACCAGTGTCTGACCCGGCGCCGTGGGGGCGGCTGCCTGCGCGAAGGCGCTCATCGCGAGAAGAACAATGCCCCACAGGGCAGGCTTTCGTTTGCCAGGCTGCTGCTTCACACTGCGTCCCCCACTTCGATGGAGGCCGTAGGCTAAAGAGCGGTGGGTATGATGTCTATAAAAAATCATCTTACTGGAAGTGAAAATGCAACGGATCACCATCACTCTGGATGAAGAGCTGCTCGGTCTGATCGATCGACGGGTTGAAACGCAGGGCTATCAAGGGCGATCGGAGGCCATCCGCGACCTGCTGCGCAACGGCCTGCGCGAAGCCGAAGCCTTGCCGGAAGATGACCCCTGCGTGGCGGTGGTCAGCTACTTGTATGACCACACCACGCGTGAGCTTCCCAAGCGCCTCAACCAGACATTGCACGCGCACCACGACCTGACCCGCTCGACGCTGCACGTACACCTGGATGCGGGGCATTGCCTGGAGGTTTCGGTGCTTCAGGGCCCCAGTGGGCGTATCGGCGAGTTGTCGCGTCAATTGATGGTCGAGCGCGGGGTGGAGCATGGACAGGTGCAAGTGATACCGGCGCCACTGCCCCCTGCAACGACGCGATGAATGCGTCGAGCTGACTCATCCCTTCTGCGCTCGACACCGGCGGTTCAATCCCGGACCATCAAGGCCCCGGCATAACGGTACTCAGGAACGAACGCCATGGATTGCCTCGCGACGCTGTATACAGAACGCCTTGTGCTCACCCCCCTTCAACTGGAAGACGCGCCAGCGATCCAGCAGTTGTTTCCCCAGTGGGAGGTGGTCCGTTATCTCGATCGCCGTGTGCCCTGGCCCTATCCGCAAGACGGCGCGTTGGTCTACGTGCGTGACATGGCGTTACCGGCCATGGCGGCGGGCCGTGAATGGCACTGGATGATCCGCCTGCGAGGCGCAGAGCAACCCATCATCGGCAGCATCAGCCTGTACGACCAACCCGGGAACAACCGGGGTTTCTGGCTTGCGCCGCAGTGGTGGGGGCAGGGCTACATGCGCGAAGCCTGCGGGGTGGCCAACGCCTATTGGTTCGAGACATTGTCTCGCCCCGTCATGCAGGTACCCAAGGCCGTTGCCAATCACGCCTCTCGAAAAGTGTCGGAGCATGAAGGCATGCGCCTGGTGGACAGGCGCGACGGGCATTTCGTCTCCGGGCCGCTTGAGGTCGAGATATGGGAGATGACACGCCGTGATTGGCTCGCCCGCTCCTTGGGTTGACGCTGCCGGACATTTCCGTAGAATCGCGCGCCCCATTCAACAGGCATGGCGAAAAGGAGCTTCGATGCAACGGATCATGATTGTCGGCCAACCCGGCTCCGGGAAGAGCACCTTGGCGCGCAAACTTGGCGAATGCACGGGGCTGCCGGTCGTGCACATCGACACCATTCACTGGCAGCCCGGTTGGGTCGAGCGAAGCCGAGACGAGAAGACACGGTTGTGCCATGAGGTCGAGGCGCGTGATCGCTGGATATTCGAAGGTGGCCATTCAACCACCTGGAGCAATCGACTGGCTCGTGCGGATCTTCTGATCTGGATCGATCGGTCGGCGTCGCTGCGATTCTGGCGGGTGCTGAGCAGAGCGCTGCGTTATCACGGGCAGTCCCGGCCGGACCTGCCGCACGACTGCCCGGAGCGGCTGGCCAACTTACCGGCGTTCTTCAAGTTCATGTGGCAGACCAGACGCTCGGCGCGAATGAAGATGGCGCAACTTGCGGCGAGCGCACCCGCGGGTTGCCGGGTGGTGTGCTTGCGCTCCAACCGGGATACCAGGGCTTTTCTCGCAAGCATGGAGCCGCTGAAGGGGCGGGTTGAGCGGTGTAGTCAGCAGCGCTGAGAAGATCAGCTCGATAGCCTGTAACAGTCGGCGGCGGACGCCTCATGAACAGCTTTCTGCATCCACCCCATCGACCCACACCCCTTCGCTCAGGCGTCCTCAATAAGGACTGGCAGTCGGCCGCACCACGAGCTCACTGACATCCACATCATCCGGCTGCTCGATGGCATAGACCAGCGCCCGTGCAATCGCATCGGCCTCCAGCGCCACGCGCCGGAACGTCCTCATGGCCTCGCGGGCAGTGTCGTCGGTGATGGTGTCGGCCAGCTCCGATTCCACCACCCCAGGGCACACCACCGTCACCCTGATCTTGTCGGTTTCCTGGCGAAGGCCATCAGAGATCGCCCGGACGGCGTACTTGGTCGCGCAATACACGGCGGCGGTGGGGGAGACCGAGAGCCCGCCGATCGACGAGATGTTGATGACCTGACCATGCCCCTGCGCTTCCATGCCCGGGAGCACCGCGGCGATGCCGTGCAGTACGCCGCGCACGTTGACGTCGAGCATCCGGTTCCATTCCTCGACCTTCAGCGAACTCAGTGGCGACAGTGGCATTACCCCGGCATTGTTGATGATCACATCGACCTTGCCATGCTGCGCCTTGGCAAATTCGACGAAGGCGTGCATGGAGTCGAGGTCGGTCACGTCCAGTGCGCGGGCACTTGCCGAGCCGCCTTCGGCGCGGATTTCACTCACCAGCTGTTGCAGGCGATCCATACGGCGGGCGCCGAGTACCACGTGAGCGCCCTTGGCAGCGATCAGCCTGGCGGCGGCTTCACCGATGCCGCTGCTGGCGCCGGTGACCAGCACGACTTTGTCGTTGATGTTGGACATGTGCATATCTCCTGTACATGAAGGTTCAGGCGTCTGCAGGGAGAGCAGACGTTCCTGCTGGGTACGGAGAAAAGACTAAGGTTGTGAGGCGGTTCGGTGCGTGCCGAAACCTGCGCGACCTTTGCCTATTCGTGTCGGTGATCCGCACAGCCCCATGCTGCGCGCCGGAACGGAAGGATCAGGCAACTCGACGGCAGTTTCGACCTAACGCAGGTGTTTTTCGCGGGGGACAATGGGTGCCTGGCCCTGACGACGCCGCCAGGTAGCCCCATGGTCTGCCGTCACACCAAGACCGTGATACAACGCCGAATTCCAACATGCGAGAGCCCTTGAATGGCGCATAACGATGCTTTTCTCCTGCAAACCACTGCCTTGTACCGTGGTGAACTCGTCCGCTCGCTGACCGAGCGCTTTACCGCTCCGGGCGTTTACGAAACCGCCATCGCGCCGCTGCACGTGATTCGAATGGATGCGCCGTCAGACATCATCCATACCGTGCACAAACCGGCGCTGTGCCTGATCGTGCAGGGGCAGAAAGAGGTGGGCCTGGGCGAGGACCGTTATCTGTACGACCCCCTCAACTACCTGGTGGTGTCGGTGACGCTACCGGTGTCTGGTCGGGTGCTGACGGCCAGCGCGCAGGCGCCTTACCTGTGCATTCGCCTGGACTTCGAGCCGACCGAGCTTGCCCAGGTGATCGCCGATGCGCCGCCTGCGGGCGTACCGGATGAGCCCGAGCGCGGGCTTTTTCTCGAGCAGATCGATGTGTCGCTGCTGGAAACCATGTTGCGCCTGGTGCGGTTGCTGGAGTCGCCACGGGATATCGGCATGCTCGCGCCATTGGCACTGCGCGAACTGCACTACCGCCTGCTGCGAGGCGTGCATGGGCGTCGGCTGTACGAGCTGGCCATGGGCGACTCGCAGACCCGGCGCGTGAGCAAGGCCATCGATTGGTTGAACAACCACTACACCCAGCCGCTGCGCATCGAAGAGCTGGCGCGGATCGCGAACCTGGGGAGCTCGACCTTGCACCACCGTTTCAAGGCCGTCACCGCCATGAGCCCGTTGCAGTACCAGAAGCAATTGCGCCTGCAGGAGGCCCGGCGGCTGATGTTGGGGGAGGGGCTGGATGTGTCGAGCGCCTGTTACCGGGTCGGCTATGAAAGCCCGTCGCAGTTCAGTCGCGAGTACAGCCGCCAGTTTGGGTGTGCGCCGTCTCGGGATATCGGCTTGGTTCGCAGGACGTAGGGCGTGCTTGGCCCAGAAAAGCATGTTGGATGAGCAGGCCCCGGCGGGAAGTTACCTGATAATTTTGTCAGGTGCGCAAGCGTTAAGGCGTGTGATATAGCTAGGTGCAGTTTCTGATCTATATACCTACTCCGTAGGAATGCTTTGGGGCGCCAACTTCCCAAAGTTTCGACTGTCTGTGCAGCGTTCGTTGAGTGCCAGATTGGAAGCTAAGGGTTTTAATTTTTTTCTATTTTGTGAGGTTGCAATGAAAAAAAATAACCTTCCACCGCCCGAGGCAGGGAATGTTCAGTATTATTTGCCGGACAGGTCTTCCGGCCTTCAGTTAAAAGTGAACCCCGTCAGTGAAGCACGCGTTCATGATGATATCTTGGTTTATCTGGATCAGAATTTAATATTTCGGGTGCCGGTACCTGCGGACTGGGTTGTGCCGCTTATTTTTAATATTCCAGATTCTAGTTTGTCCCCTAATGGTGTTTATCAACTGCAGTATGCGGTGTCTGATCGGTTTTCAGAAGATAGTTACCCCTCAGACCCGGTCACGATCATCATCGGACCTATGAGCACTTAAGAACCCCGCTCGACAATATTTGAAGCGGGGAGGTGATGGTTTTAAAATTGCCCGAATTTATATTGAGTCGGGCTTTTAATAAGGCAGTGCACTCGGCACTGCAATGGTCTGGTCTCTAATCACAAAACAATCCCGCCACTGCTCCTTCACAAGCACCACCGTTTCAAGGCCGTCACCGCCATGAGCCCGTTGCAGTATCAGGAGCAACTGCGCCTGCAGGAGGCTCGGCGGCTGATGTTGGGGAAGGGGTTGGATGTGTCGAGCGCCTGTTACCGGGTCGGCTATGAAAGCCCGTTGCAGTTCAGCCGCGAGGACAGTCGCCAGTTTGGGTGTGCGCCGTCCAGGGATATCGGCTTGGTTCGCCAGACATAGGGCGTGCTTGGCTCAGACAAGCATGTTGGATGAGCAGGCCTTGGTGGGAAGTTACCTGATAATTTTGTCAGGTGCGCAAGAGTTAAAGCGTGTGATATAGCTAAGTACAGTTTCTGGTCTGTACCTCTACTCGGTGGTTTTACTTTGGGGACGCTAACTCTCCAAAGATTCGATTATCTGTGCAGCGTTCGTTGAGTGCCAGGTTGGAGGCTGGGAGCTATAACTTTTCAATTCCCTATTTGGTGAGGTTGCAATGAGAGCCTATGATCTTCCACTGCCCGAGGCCTTGAACGTTCAGTATTATTTGCCGGACAGGTCTTCCGGTCTTCAGTTAAAAGTGAGACCCATCAAGGGAGCACTCCCTGGTGATGATATTGTGGTTTTTCTTGACGTTAATGAAGTGCTTCGGGTTCCGGTGTCTGAGGACTGGGTTGCTCCGGTTATTCTTCATGTTCCAGATTCCAGTTTGGGCCCTAATGGCGCTCATCAACTGCAGTGCGGGTGGTTTGATCCGGTTTCAGACGACGGTAATCTCTCAGAGCCGGTCACGATTATCATCGGGCCTGTGAACACTTAAAAGCCCCGCTCCGACAACATTTGAAGCGAGGCAGCTGATGATCTTGCATTGCCCGAATTTGCATTAATTCGGGCTTTTAATAAGGGCGGGCATCCGGCACTGCAATGGTCTGGCCTAAACCAAAAAAACAATCCCGCCACGCCTCCTTCAACCTTTTACCAATATCTTCACAACTTCATCGACACTATTCTTCAATCCCACCACGGTATCCTCCGGATCGCTGTCGACCACCACCCACCTGGCGCCTGCAGCCTCGATCACCTTGAGCACCTCTGGTTCAAGCTGACGATGGTGCAACACCAACGCCACATCCTGCGTCTTGAGGGTCTCTCCCAGCGCCTTCAGCGCCGCTTCGTCCCACTTGCCATCTGCCGGCAGTGCCTGCGACACCACATCCAGGTTCAACCCGCTGGCCAGATACCCCAACCGCTCCGACAGGCTCACCACGCTGAGGTTATCCGCCTCGGCCAGGCGCGTCTGGCTGCTGGACGTCAGCTCGAGCATCTGTCGCTTGAGCCCGGCCAGGTTGGCCTGGATCTTGTCCTTGTCGGCGGGGGACAGGCGCTCCAGGTCGTTGGCCACCACATCCGCCATGCGTCCGAGGTTGATCGGGTTCAACCAGGGATAGCTGGCGAAGGCATTGTCGCCATCCACCGCGATACCGGGCAGGGCGCCATCGACCGGGCGTGCGGCGTCGATCTCGACGATGCGGATGTTGCTGCGCCGCGCCATGGGATAGAGCGGGTCGTCATGCCAGATCGAGCGCACGCCGATCACCGCCGTGGCCTGCCGTGCATCCTTCTGCAGGCTCGCGCCACCACGTCCCTCGAAGTACGACGGCTGGCGGCTGGCCGGAAGGTTGGCCGGTGCCGCGCGCTTGAGCTGCACCGAGGTGCCGTCGAGCAACGCGACAGCGAGGCTGTGGGTCACCGGCAGGGTGGTCAGCACTTGCGTGGCTGCGGCGCTGCTGGCGGGCTGTGCGGCCAGCGCCAGGGTGGGCGCGCCGGCCAGGACCAGGGCCAGGGTGAGGCGTTTGAGCGTGAGGTTCATGCCGGGTTTCCTTGCAGGCGGGGGACGAGGGCGCGGGCGAGGGCCGCGAGGGCGAAGCACACACCGGCCACCAGGATGATTGCAGCGCCGGAGGGCACGGGCAGGTCGAAGACGATCGGCAGCAGGATGCCGAGCAAGGTGCCGAGGGTGGCGATCAGCACCGAGGCGAAGAAGAAGCCCTTGAGCGACTGGCTGACCAGACGCGCGGCGGCGGCGGGGATCACCAGCAGCGCACCGACCAGGATGGCGCCGATCACCTTCACCGAGGCCACGGTCACCAGGGTCACCAGCACCACGAACAGGTAGTCGAGGGTCTTCACCGCTACGCCGCGCACCGCCGCCAGCTGTGGGTTGAAGCTGGCGAGGATGATGCGGTTGTACAGCGGCAGGGCCAGGGCCAGCACCAGTACGGCGACGATACCGAGCACCAGCAGGTCGTGAGGGCTGACGGTGAGCACCGAGCCGAACAGCACGTTCTCGAGGATGTGCACGTTGATCTTGCCGGCCAGCATCAGCAGCAGGCTGGCGCCCAGGGCCAGCGAGACGGAGAGGAACACGCCGATCAGGGTGTCTGGCGAAAGGCCGGTGCGGTTGCGCAGGAAGTTCAGCAGGATGCCGAACAGCAGGCAGTAGCCGAACAGGCTGCCGTAGGGCCCGGTATAGGGCTCGCCGAGCAGGATGCCGATGGCCACGCCCGTGAGGGCGGCGTGGCCGACGGCCTCGGAGAAGAAGGCAAAGCGCTTGACCACGACCAGGGTGCCGAGCCCGCCCAGCACCGGGCCGATCATCAGGCCGGCGATCAGGGCGTTGATCACGAACCCATAGGCCAGGGCCTCGGGCAGGTAGCCAGCGGTGGCCCATTGCTGGACCAGTTGGCGGAAGGCTTCATAACTCATCAGGCAAGGCTCTCGCTGCGCGGGTGGACGGAGAACAGCCCGAGCAGGCGCTCCGGGGTCAGGGCCTGTGCGGGCGGGGCGTCGAACAGCAGCTTGCGGCTCAGCCCGGTGACGCGGTCGGCCAGGCGCAGTACCGCTTCAAGGTCGTGCTCGATCCACAGCACCGTGGTGCCGGCCTGGCGCCAGCCGTGCAGCAGTTGCTCGAACACCTGGATACCGGCTTCATCCAGTGCCGACATGGGTTCGTCCAGCACCAGCAGCTGCGGCTCCGGGATCAGCCCCTGGGCCAGCAGCACACGCTGGCGCTCGCCGCCGGACAGCGCGCCCATGCGCCGCTTGCGCTTGTCGAGCATGCCGACCTTGGCCAGGGCGGCGTCGATGTCGGGTCGCACGCGGCGCGATAGCCCGAGGAACGCCGGGCGCTGCTGGCACATGGCGGCCATGAAGTCGTCGACGGTCATCGGCAGGCCACGGTCGAACTCCAGTGCCTGGGGCACATAGCCGATCACCTCGCGTTCGCTGGGCCAGTGCAGGGTCAACTGTCCCTGATGCGGCATCTGCCCGAGCAGGGTCTTGATCAGCGAGCTCTTGCCGCCACCATTGGGGCCGACGATGGCATGCACGCTGCCGGCGGCAACGCTGAAGCTCACCTGCTCGAGGATGCGCGTGCGCCCAAGGGTGAGGTCGATGCCGGCGAAGTCGATGCGCGGGCCTTGGGCGCTGACCAGGTTGGCCGCGGCGGTCATGCGCGGTTCTCCTGGATGGCCTTGACCACGGTCTCGAGGTTGCGCTTCATCTCCACCTCGTACTTGTCGGCGGTGTATTCGCCGTAGGAGATGTGGGTCAGCGGGTAGATCTTCACCCCGGATTCGCGCTCGATGGTTTCGACGTAGGCGGAGGGAAAGTCCATTTCCGAGAAGATCACCTTCACATCCAGAGCCTTGAGCTGGTCGATGGTCTTCTTCAACTGCGCCGGGCTCGGCTCGATGCCATGAGCCGGCTCGACCACTGCTGTGACCTCCAGGCCGAAGTCGCGCACCAGGTAGTCGTAGGCGGCGTGGATGGTCGCCACGCGAAACTCCGCGCCCGGTGCCTCGGTGACCTTGGCCAGGGCTTCGGCGCGCAGCACGCGCAGGCGCTTGGCATAGGCGCGGGCGTTCTGGGTGTAGAACTTGGCGTTGTCCGGGTCGAGCTTGCCCAGCTCGCGGGCAATGTTGTTGACCTGGGCGATGCTGGCGCTGATCGACAGGAAGGTGTGCGGGTTGACCACCTTGCCAGCGCCGCGCGCGGCGATGCCGGTGGCGGCAAGCAGCGGGACGTTCTGGTTGGACTCGATGGTCTTGATGTCGGGTTTTTCGCTGGCGGCGATCATGCGATCGGCGAAGTCGTCGTGGCCGATACCGTTGAGCACGATCACGTCCAGGGTGCCGATGCGCTTGATGTCTTCGGCGCGCGGTTCATAGGCATGCGGGTTGAAGCCTGCGGGAATCAGCGGCACCACTTCGGCCTTGTCGCCGACGATATTGCTCACGTAGCTGTAGTAGGGGTGCAGGGTGATGCCGATGCGCAGCGGTTTGCCGCTGTCGGCCAGGGCCAGTGCCGGGAGCAGGCAGGCCAGGAGAAAGGCGAGGGCGGAGCGGAGCATGGCGCGGTCCTTGGGTTCAGTGACGGTGTTCGCGGGTGACCCCGGCGTCGTAGTGGCTGACGATTTCCTGCCAGCCGGCGGCGATCAGCGCGGCCTGGCCAAGATCGTCGGGGGCCCGGGTGCTGCGGTCGCGGCGCAGCCACACCTGGGCCGGTGCGGTGTCGGCCTGCGGCAGGATCAACAGGAAGCTGCCGGCAACGTCGGCGTCCTGGCTCGAGCCCAGGTAGGCGCCACTGGCCAGCCACTGCCACTGATGGCGGCCCCGGCTGGCACTGCTGGTGTCGTCGACGAAGGGCGGCAGCGCATCATCGGCCAGTGCCTGCACAGCGGGCGCCTGGCCGTTTTCCTGGCGCAGGGCGAGGATTTCCTCGGTGGCCACGTGCAGGTCGGTGTAGACGCCCTGTTCGGCGGCGTTGAGGTCACGGCGAGCGTCGATCTGGTGGCTGGCGATGGTCTGTTCGTCGACCCGTTCACCACGCAGCCCGACCACGGTCGCGGCGACGGCGGCGATCAGCAGCGCAGCCAGCAGTACATAGAGGGTTTCATGTCCGGCGCCGGCCGGGCGGATGACCTGGGCGCGGCTCATGGCGCGCCTATATCGGCATGGTCGACTTCCACCACGTGACCGGGGCCGGCGTCGAACAGCACGTAGAACTCGCCGTCGGGGCGCTTGAAGGTGAGGGTCGAGTCGTTGCCGAGCTTGCCGCCGACCAGTACTTGCTCGTCGTAGCCGATCACATCCAGCGTCACGCCCGGCGCGCCGCTACCGTCGGAGAAGCCGCCGGTGCACTTGATCTGATCACCCGCCACCGATACGCAGTCGCACATCGGGTTGTGCGCCAATGCCGGCAGGGCGGTGAAGGTCAGCAGGGGCAGGGCAAGCCTGCGCAACAGGTGTTTCATCATTTGCCTCCTTGTTTCTCGAGCCAGGCGACGGTGGCCGGCGATGCCTTGGCCAGCGGTACGGATGCCTGGTGCATGCTGCCGTCCCAGCCTTCGATGGTGATCCAGATCTCGGCGTCTGGGCGGGTGCGGGGCGGGATCGGCAGCGAGGTGCTCATGCGGTAGGGTGAGCCGAAGAAGATCGAGCCGGCGGCGCGCAGGTTGCGCGGCTTGCCGATGCGCAGGTAGATGGCCTTGGCGCCCTCGGTGCACGTCTGGCAGAGCGCAGCGTTGAACACCTTGAAGTGCCCGGCCGGGCCGTCGGCGCGTGGCGCTTCGTCACGCAACTCGGCCAGGTCCAGGCGCCAGCGGTCGACCTGGATATCCTTGACCACGTTGGCGCCCAGGCCGCTGTCACCGCGGAACAGGCTGGCATCGGCGAAGTACTTGGGCATGAAGCCCAGCGGGATGAGGATCAGCAGGATGTTGATGTGGAAGCGCCATTTCAGCCACCACTGCTTCAAGCCGCTGGGCGGCAGGGTTTGAGTCTGGGTCTGGCTCATGGCTGGGCCTCCACGGGGGTGTCTTCATGCCTGCGCACGCGCGCCGGACGCTCGCTGCGCTTGAGGGCCGCGGCGGTGGCCTGGGCGGTGCGCTTGGTCCAGATCAGCAGGCCACTGAGCACCATCAGGGTGAGCACCAGGCCGAAGAAGAACCAGATCAGCTTGATCGGCAGGCCACCGAAGTCACCGGTGTGCAGCGGGCGCATGGATTCGGTGACGAACTCCAGGGTCGAGCGGTCGCCGAGCAGGAACTGGCTGTCGACGTTGCGGGTGTACGGGTTGACCTCGGCGGTCTGGAACATCAACGGGTACCAGCCACGCCCGCCCATGCTGATATGGCTGTAGGCGGTGGCCGGCAGGGTGATGAAGCTGATGTCCAGGCCGGGGATGGCCTCCTGGGCGATGCGGGCGGCCTCATCCAGGTCGATACGCGGCACCGGATTGCCGTCGGGGCTCTGTGGCACCTGTTCGCGAGCGATGACCGGCACGATCGGCTCGGTGGAAATGGTGACGTGGTTGTCGCCCAGAATGGCCTGGATCAGGAACCAGGTGCCGGTGATCGAAATCACCGCGATGAACCAGATCGACCACACCCCGGCCAGGCGGTGCAGGTCACCCCAAAAGATCCGCGAGCCGTGCTGTGTGCGTACCGGCTTGAAGAATCCGCGCCAGAATTTCTTGTACACCACGAGCCCTGTGACCAGCGAAGCGAGCATCGGCAGGCCAAGCAACGACACCAGGTACCAGCCCCAGCTATAGCCGTTGGTGAACGGCACCAGCCACCAGCCGTGCAGCGCGCGGGTGAAGGCCTGGAAGTTGAAGTCGGGGGTCTTGCCCTGGATGGCGCCGGTGTAGGGGTTGACGTAGAGCGTCGGCGACGTGCCGTCGGGGTAGGTGACTGCCGCTTCGAGGGCGAAGTGCGAGCCATCCGGCTGGCTGATGAAGCGCACCGCCATGTCCGGTTCGGCCTTGTTCAACGCGCTCAAGACCTGCTGGAAGCTCAGCCGTTCGGCGTTGTCGTCCGGTTGGCTGGCACGCACGTCGGGGTTCGCCAGCCAGACGATCTCCTGGCTGACCACCGCAAGCATCCCGGTGAAGCAGACGATCAGTACAAAGAACCAGATCGGCAGGGCAAGCCAACTGTGCACCAGAAACCACAGTTTGGACTTGGATTTTTTAATTTGTCGGGCCATCAGTCGTTCTTCTGAGGAAAATTGCGGTCGAGTTTCGTCTCAACCTTGAAGGCTGCAATTAATAGGACGAATGAGAATCAAAAACCTGAAGCCTCAAATGCAAGCAAATGTTTCAAACCCGCTCTTGCTCTTGCTCTTGCTCTTGCTCTTGCTCTTGCTCTTGCTCTTGCTTCTAAGCGCGCGATATCCCAGACACCATCAATCGCGACCTCAGGAGGCCGAGCAGAGGCGTCTGTAGGGCCCTGGCGCGCAGCGCCCTTCGGCGTCCCGCCGAAGTCGCGAGATGTAGACTTGCGCAGCAAGTCGGAGTCCGCGAAGGCCCGGAAGGCGCCGGCGCGAGGGAACCCCGGAGCGCAGCGCAGGGGCCGTATGTGGGAGCAGGCGGTTTTTGCCTACTTTTTTCCAAGAAAAAAAGTAGGTCGCCGTAAGGGCGAAAAGGTGACTCCACGTCGCCCCCCAAATCGGATATTCACGCGCCTCGAGCACCACCCAGCGCCCCCCAAAACCTAACTTTTTGCAAGATGTATCCGTTTCGTAGGGATAGCCGGGCCCCGCCCGATACCCCACTCGTACGGAAGCAATCTGATGAATGCCGAGAAGTCCCTGCAACTGGCCCGCCGTTTCATTGAACTGCCGCTGGAAAAGCGCCGCGTGTTCCTCGAGACCCTGGCCAAGGAGGGCATCGACTTTTCCCAGTTCCCCATCCCCGCCGGTGTCGAGGCCCCAGACCGCCAGGCGCTGTCCTACGCCCAGCAACGCATGTGGGTGCTCTGGCAGATGGACCCCCAGAGCGGCGCCTACAACCTCCCAGGCGCCGTACGCCTGCTAGGTCAACTGGACGCCGCCGCCCTGGAGCAGGCCTTCGCCACCGTACTGGCCCGTCACCAAAGCCTGACGACCGTCTTCGAACCCCAGGCCGATGATCGCCTGGAGCAGGCCCATCGCCCGCTCACCCGCGTGAACATCGAGCGCGTCGACCTGCGCAATCTCGCCGCCGACCAGCGTGAGGCACAGGTTCGTGCCGAAGCCGAAACCGAGTCGCTACGCCCGTTCGACCTTGCGCACGGACCACTGCTGCGGGTGCGCCTGCTGCACCTCGATGCGCAGGAGCACGTACTGCTGCTGACCCTGCACCACATCGTTTCCGACGGCTGGTCGATGAATGTGCTGATCGATGAGTTCAGCCGCGCCTATGACGCCTTTGCCGCCGGGCAGGCACCGCAGTTGCCAGCACTGCCCATCCAGTACGTCGACTACGCCCTGTGGCAGCGCCGCTGGCTCGAAGCGGGCGAGATGGAGCGCCAGTTGCAGTACTGGCAGGCCCAGCTGGGCGAGGAGCAGCCGGTGCTGGAGCTGCCGCTGGACCACGCCCGCCCGGCCACCCCCAGCTTCAGCGGCAGCCGCCAGTCATTCCCGCTCGACGCGGCACTGACCGAGCAGGTGCGCGGTTTTGCCCGCCAGCACAACCTGTCGCTGTTCATGGTCCTGCTCGCCAGCTTCGGCATGCTGCTGCAACGCTACACCGGCCAATGCGACCTGCGCATCGGCAGCCCGGTGGCCAACCGCAACCGCGCCGAGGTCGAGGGGCTGATCGGGCTGTTCGTCAACACCCAGGTGCTGCGCCTGCAGCCACAAGCGCAACAGGACGTGCTGGCCTATCTGCAAGCGGTACGTCAGACCGTTCTGGGCGCCCAGGCGCACCAGGACCTGACGTTCGAGCGCCTGGTCGAGGCGCTCAAGGTCGAGCGCAGCCTCAGCCACGCACCGCTGTTCCAGGTGATGTACAACCACCAGCCGCAGGTCGCCGACCTGACCACCGTCACCCTGGCGTCCGGCCTGCAACTGGCGCCGCTGCAATGGCGCAGCCGCACCACCCAGTTCGACCTCAGCCTCGACACCTACGAGCAAGGTGGGGTGCTGCACGCAGCCTTCACCTATGCCAGCGACCTGTTCGATGCCGCCACCATCGAGCGCATGGCCCGGCACTGGCAGGCCCTGCTGCGGGGCCTGGTCGAGCAGCCACAGCAAGCGCTGTGGCAGGTGCCGATGCTCGATGACGCCAGCCTTGCCACCGTGCTTCAGGACTGGAACGCCACCGCCCGTGACTACCCGCTCGAACGCCCGGTGCACCAGCTGTTCGAAGACCAGGCACGCCGCGCGCCACAGGCCCCGGCCCTGGTGTTTGGCGAGCACGCGCTCAGCTACGCCCAGCTCGACGCCCGCGCCAACCAGTTGGCCCACTACCTGCGCGCCCAAGGCGCCCGGGGCGACAGCCTGGTCGGCATCAGCGTGCAGCGCAGCGTCGAAATGGTGGTGGGGCTGCTGGGCATCCTCAAGGCCGGTGCTGCCTATGTGCCGCTGGATCCGGAGTACCCTGCAGAACGCCTGGCCTACATGATCGAGGACAGTGGCATCGACCTGCTGCTGACCCAGCAGGCACTGCTCGACAGCCTGCCGCTGCCCCAGGGCGTGCAGTGCGTGGCGCTCGACCGGTTGCCGTTGGACGAGCAGCCCACCAGTGCCCCGAGGGTGGATATCGACCCCGAGCAACTGGCCTACGTCATCTACACCTCCGGCTCGACCGGGCGGCCGAAGGGCGCTGGCAACAGCCATAGGGCCCTTGCCAACCGCCTGCACTGGATGCAGGAGGCCTACGCCATCGGCGCCGACGACACCGTGCTGCAGAAGACGCCCTTCAGTTTCGACGTGTCGGTGTGGGAGTTCTTCTGGCCGCTGATGACCGGCGCGCGCCTGGCAGTGGCCGCGCCGGGTGAACATCGTGACCCGGCGCGCTTGATCGAGACCATTCGCCGCTTCCAGGTCAGCACCCTGCATTTCGTGCCTTCGATGCTCCAGGCGTTCATCCACGAGCCGGGTGTCGAAGCCTGCAGCAGCCTGCGCCGTATCGTATGCAGTGGTGAGGCCCTGCCGGTGGATGCCCAAGTGCAGGTGTTCGCCCGCCTGCCGGGCGCAGCCCTGTACAACCTCTATGGCCCGACCGAGGCAGCCATCGACGTCACCCATTGGACCTGCCGCGACGAAGGCCGCGACAGCGTACCGATCGGCCTGCCGATCGCCAACCTGCGCACCTACGTGCTCGACGCCGGCCTCGAGCCGGTTGCCCCCGGTGTTTCCGGCGAGCTTTATCTGGGGGGTGTCGGCCTGGCCCGAGGCTACCATCGCCGTCCGAGCCTGACGGCTGAGCGCTTCGTCGCCGACCCCTTCGTGTCTGGCCAGCGTCTGTACCGCACCGGCGACCGTGTGCGCCAGCGCAACGATGGCGTGATCGAATACCTCGGCCGCTTCGACCATCAGGTGAAGATTCGCGGCCTGCGCATCGAGCTGGGCGAGATCGAGGCGCGCCTGGCCCAGCATGAGTGGGTGCGTGAGGCCGTGGTGCTGGCGTTGGACGGCAAGCAGTTGGTGGCCTACCTGGTGCTCAACGAACAGCCCGATGGCTGGCAGCAGGGGCTCAAGGACTGGCTGTTGCAGGCGCTGCCCGAGTTCATGGTGCCCACCCACCTGATGCCGCTCGAACGCCTGCCGCTGACGCCCAACGGCAAGCTCGACCGCAAGGCGCTGCCGCAGCCCGATGCGGCGCCACGCGGTGCCTACGTGGCCGCGCAAACGCCGGTGCAGCAGATCCTCGCGCAGGTCTGGAGCGAGGTGCTCGGGGTCGAACAGATCGGCCTGGACGACAACTTCTTCGAACTGGGCGGCGACTCGATCATCGCTATCCAGGTGGTCAGTCGCGCCCGGCGCCAAGGCTTGCAGTTCAGCCCGCGTGACCTGTTCCAGTTCCAGACCCTGCGCGGCCTGGCTGGCGCTGCCGGGCGTGCGACGCAGGTGCAGGCCGAGCAGGGCGCGGTGCAGGGCCCGGCGCTGCTGACCCCCATCCAGCGCGCCTTCTTCGAGCAGGCGGTGCCTGCACGGGCACACTGGAACCAGTCGCTGCTGCTGACGCCACGCCAGGCCCTGGATGGCACTCGCCTGCAGCAGGCGCTGATGCGTCTGGTCGAGCAACATGACGCCCTGCGCCTGCGCTTCCAGTTGCGCGATGGCCACTGGCAAGCCGAGCACGGCGCGCTGCCTGCCGGGCTGCTGCGCGAAGAGACGGCCGCCGACGCCCAGGCGCTGGCGACGCTCTGCGACGCCACCCAGCGCAGCCTCGACCTGGCCGACGGGCCGCTGCTGCGCGCGGTACTGGTGCAAATGGCCGATGGCAGCCAGCGCTTGCTGCTGGTGATCCACCACCTGGTGGTCGACGGCGTGTCCTGGCGCGTACTGCTCGAAGACTTGCAGCACGCCTACACACAACAGGCGCTGCCCGCCAAGACCAGCGCCTGGCAGGCCTGGGCCGCGCGGTTGCCTGCGCTGGCCGCGCAGCAGGCCGGCGAGCTGGACTACTGGCGCGCCCAGCGAGTCGAGCATGACCTGCCGTGCGACATGCCCCAGGGCGCCGCGCTCAACCGCCATGGCCGCACCCTGGAAACGCGCCTGGACGCCGAGCTGACCCGTCAGTTGCTGCACGTTGCCCCGGCCGCCTACCGCACACAGATCAACGACCTGCTGCTGACCGCGCTGGCCCGGGTGGTCGCGCGCTGGAGCGCGCAGCAAGCGGTGCTGGTGCAGCTGGAAGGGCATGGTCGCGAAGAGGTGTTCGAGGATGTCGACCTGTCGCGCACCGTGGGCTGGTTCACCACGCTGTTCCCCGTGCGCCTGAGCGTCAGTGACGAGGTGGGCGCCTCGATCAAGGCGGTCAAGGAGCAGTTGCGCGCGGTGCCGGGCAAGGGGCTGGGCTACGGCCTGCTGCGCTACCTGGGCGATGAGGCCCAGCGCCAGGCGCTCGGCCAGGCCACGCCTGCGCGCATCACCTTCAACTACCTGGGGCAGTTCGACCAGCAGTTCGATGCCCAGGCCCTCTGGGCGCCCGCCACCGAGCGCAGTGGCCAGGCCCAGGACCCCGAGGCCCCCTTGGCCAACTGGCTGACCCTGGAGAGCCAGGTCTATGCCGGCGAGCTGTCGCTGCGCTGGGGCTACAGCGGCCAGATGTACCATGACGCCACCATCGAAGGCCTGGCCCAGGCCTACCGCGACGAGCTGGCGCAACTGATCGCCCACTGCCTGCAAACCCCGGCCGGCCAGGCGACGCCGTCCGACTTCCCGCTCGCACGCATCGACCAGGCGCAGCTCGACGCGCTGCCGGTCGCTGCCAGCACTATCGAAGCGCTCTATCCGCTGTCGCCGATGCAGCAGGGCATGTTCTTCCACGCCCAGTACGAGCCCGAGGCCGGTGCTTACATCAACCAGTTGCGCCTGGATATCCAGGGGCTGGAGCCCGCGCGCTTGCGTCAGGCCTGGAGCGAGGCGATGGCGCGCCACGAGATCCTGCGCGCCAGCGTGCATTGGGAAGGCTTGAGCGAGGCGCAGCTGTTGGTGCAGCGCCATCTCGACCTGCCGTTGCAGGTGCTGGAGGGCGTGCATGACCTCGATGCCCTGGCCGCCGCCGAACGCCTTCGCGGCTTCGATCTGCGCCAGGCACCGCTGTTCCGCCTGCAACTGGTGGCGCAGCAGGGCGGTGGCTGGCACCTGATCTACACCAGCCATCACATCCTCATGGATGGCTGGAGCAATGCCAGCCTGCTGGCCCAGGTGATCCAGACCTACGCCGGGCAACCGGTAGCTGCCGCCAGCGGGCGTTTCAGCGACTACTTGGGTTGGTTGCAACGCCAGCCCTTGGACGCCAGCGAGCGCTTCTGGAAGGCCGCACTGGCGCCGTTGCAGGGGCCGACCTTGCTGGCCTCGGCGTTGCGTCGGGCGCAAGGGCAGGGCAGTGGCGAGCACTTGCACCTGTTCGACGGCGCCTTCGCCGAGCGCCTGGGCCAGTTCGCCCGCCAGCGCAAAGTCACCCTCAACACCCTGTTCCAGGCGGCGTGGGGCCTGGTATTGCAGCGTCACACCGGCCAGGCCTGCGTGGCGTTCGGCGCAACCGTCAGTGGGCGTTCGGCGCCATTGCCGGGGATCGAGGAGCAACTGGGGTTGTTCATCAATACCCTGCCGGTCCTGTGCAGCGCAGCACCTGGCCAGTCGGTCAGCGAGGCGCTGGAAACGCTGCAGGCGTTCAACCTCGACCTTCGCGAGTTCGAGCATGTGCCGCTGTACAAGGTCCAGGGCTGGGCCGGCCAACAGGGCGGCGTGCTGTTCGACACCTTGATGGTGTTCGAGAACTTCCCGGTGGCCGAGGCCCTGCGTGATGGCGCGCCGGCCGGGTTGCAGGTGGGTGCGCTGCGCAATCACGAGCGTACCCATTACCCGTTGACCCTTGGCATCGAGTTGGGTGCGCGATTGAGCGTGGAGTTCGCCTACGACCTGGCACACTTCGATGCTGCGCAGGTCGAGCAGTTGTGCGCCGCTTTCTGCCAGGCGCTCCAGCAGATGATCGAGCAGCCCTCGGCCGCGCTGGGCAGCCTGCGCCTGCTGGATGACAACGCGCAGCAGGCGGTGTTGGCGTACAGCCAGGGCGAAGCGATCGACCTGTCTGCCACACCGCTGGTGCACCAGCGCATCGCCGCCCAGGCCGCGCGCAGCCCCGACGCCCTGGCCGTGTCGTGCGAGGGCCATTCGCTCAGCCATGGCCAACTCAATCGCCAGGCCAACCGCCTGGCGCACTTGCTCATCGCCCAGGGCATGGGCCCGGGCAAACGTATCGGCCTGGCCCTGCGCCGCAGCCCGCAACTGATCGTCAGCCTGCTGGCCGTGCTCAAGAGTGGCGCTGCCTACGTGCCGCTCGACCCGGCCTACCCGGATGAGCGCCTGCGCTACATGATCGAAGACAGCCAGCTCGACTTGCTGCTGTGCGACGACGGCCTGTTGCAGGGCCTGAGCCTGCCACCCGAAGTCCCGCGCCTGGTGACCGGCGAGCTGGCGCTGGACGTGCAGCCCGAGCATGACCCGCTCGTGCAGCCTCACGCCCAGGACCTGGCGTACGTGATCTACACCTCCGGTTCCACCGGCCGGCCCAAGGGCGTCGCCATCAGCCATGCCGCCCTGCGTGAGTTCTGCCAGAGCGGCGCGCAATATTCGCACCTGGACGCCAACGACCGTGTGCTGCAGTTCGCCACCTTCAGCTTCGACGGCTTCGTCGAACAGTGCTATCCACCGCTGGCCCTGGGAGCGGCGCTGGTGATGCGGGGCGAGTCGCTGTGGGATGTGCAGCAGTTGGCCGAGCACATCGTGCAGCACGAGGTCACCTTGGCCGACCTGCCAGCGGCCTACTGGTACCTGCTGGCCAAAGAGTGCGCCGCGCAGCCGGGCCGCGGCCTGGGCGCATTGCGCCAGGTGCACGTCGGCGGCGAGGCGATGTCGGTGGAAGGGCTGCGCCTCTGGCACGCTGCGGGCCTTGGCGAGGTCGCGCTGATCAACACCTATGGCCCGACCGAGGCGACCGTGGTCTCGAGCGTGCATGCCTGCCGCCTGAGCGATGCCAGCGACAGCCACGGCGTGCCGATTGGCCGGGCCATTGCCGGCCGTGCGCTCTATGTGCTCGACGGCGCTGGCGAGCTGCTGCCCGCCGGCGCGGTCGGTGAGCTGTGCATCGCCGCACCGGCCTGTCTGGCCCAGCAGTATTACCAGCGTCCGGGCCTGACCGCCGAACGTTTCCTGCCCGACCCGTTCGCCCGCGAGCCGGGCGCACGGCTTTATCGCAGTGGCGACCTGGCCTGCTACAACGCCGAAGGGGCACTGGAGTATGTCGGGCGAATCGATCACCAGGTGAAGATTCGCGGCATGCGCATCGAAATGGGCGAGATCGAAGCCTGCCTGCAGGCCCAGCCGGGGGTGCGCGCTGCTGCGCTGATCGCCCAGGCGACCGGCCAGGGTGCGCAGTTGGTGGCCTTCGTCGTGCCGGTTGCCAGCGAGGCAGTGCAGGGCGATGCGCGCACGGCCTTCGTCGCCGCGCTGCGCGACGCGTTGCGCCAGTCGCTGCCGGAGTTCATGGTGCCGGCGCACCTCGTGGTGTTGGAGCAATTGCCGCTGAACAACAACGGCAAGCTCGACCGCGCAGCCTTGCCACTGCCCGAGCCAGACGCGAGCAGCGCTGCCTACATCGCTCCGCGCAATGCTTTGCAGGCGGCGCTGGCGGACATCTGGGCCCAGGTGCTGGACGTGCCGCAGATCGGCCTGGCCGACCATTTCTTCGAGCGTGGCGGGCATTCGCTGCTGGCCATGCAGGTGGTGGTGCGCATTCGCCAGCAGTTGCAGCGCGAGGTGCCGGTGCGGGTGCTGTTCCAGGCGCCGGTGCTGGAGGCGTTCGCCGAGGCCTGCCAGGCCCAGGCCGCTGAGGCAGGGCCTGCGTTGGTCAATGTGGGCCATGACCGGCCGCTGGCGTTGTCGTACGCCCAGGAGCGCCAGTGGTTCCTGTGGCAACTGGAGCCGCACAGTGCGTCCTATCACATTCCGGCGGCGCTGCGCCTGCGCGGCGTGCTCGATCGCGACGCCCTGGCGCACAGCGTGCAGGACCTGGTGGATCGCCATGCCTCGCTGCGCACCGCGTTCGTCGAAGAGGACGGCGAGGTCCGTCAGGTCATCGCCCCGGCGCTGACCTTCGCGATCGACTACCAGGCCATGGAGGCGCAGGCCGACGAGGCGGCCATCCGCCGCGAAGTACAACGCGAGATTCGTCGTCCGTTCGACCTGTTCCAGGCGCCGTTGCTGCGGGTTCGCGTGCTGGTGCTGGGCGAACAGGACCATGTGTTGGTGATGACCCAGCACCACATCGTCTCCGACGGCTGGTCAATGCAACTGCTGGTCGAGCAGTGGCAGGCGCGTTACCTCGCCCATTGCCGTCGCGAGGCCGCGGCGCTCGAGCCGCTGGCCTTGCAGTACGCCGACTTCGCCCAGTGGCAACGCCAATGGCTGGAGGCGGGCGAGGGCGCTCGGCAACTGGCCTACTGGCGCGAGCAACTGGGCGACGAACAGCCTGTGCTGGAGCTGCCGTTCGACCGCCCGCGGCCTGCCGAGCAGAGCCAGCGCGGCGCACGGCTCGACCTGAGCCTGGCCGAGCCGCTGGTGGCAGCGCTGCGCGAGCAGGCCAGCGCCCAGGGCGTGACCCTGTTCGTCTACCTGTTGGCCTCGTTCCAGGCCTTGCTGCACCGCTACAGCGGCCAGTCCGATATCCGCGTCGGCGTACCGGTGGCCAACCGCACCCGGGCCGAGACCGAGTCGATGGTCGGCTTCTTCGTCAACACCCAGGTGCTGCGGGCCCTGGTCGATGGCGCAGCCGGTTTCGATCAACTGCTGCAACAGGTACGCCAGGCCGTGCTCGGCGCCCAGGCCCACCAGGACCTGCCGTTCGAGCAACTGGTCGACGCCCTGCAGCCCCAGCGCAGCCTGAGCTACAGCCCGCTGTTCCAGGTCATGCACAACCATCAGGTGACGCCTGCCACCGCGACCTCCCTGCAAGGCCTGAAGCTCGAACCGCTCAGCTGGGACAGCGGCACCGCGCAGTTCGATCTGAGCCTGGACACCACCGAGGTCGAGGCCCGCATCGAAGTGTCGCTGACCTACGCCACCGACCTGTTCGACCACGCCACCATCGAGCGTCTGGCCGACCATTGGCAGCACCTGCTGCAGGCCGTGGTGCACGACCCGCAGTGCCCGGTGGCGCGGCTGCCGCTGCTGGCTGCCGATGAACAGCAGCGCATGCTTGAGGCGTGGAATTCGGCAGCGCTGCCGCCTGCGACCCACGGCAGCCTGCACGGTCTGATCCAAGCCCGCGCCGCCCAAGCCCCCGAGGCCCTGGCGCTGATCTGCGGCGAGCGCGAGCTGAGCTACCGCGAGCTCGACACGCAGGCCAACCGCCTGGCCCATCGCCTGCGCGCCCTGGGTGTCGGCCCGGAAGTGCGGGTGGGCGTGGCCCTGCCGCGCAGCGCCGAACTGGTGGTGGCCCTGCTGGCGGTGCTCAAGGCCGGTGGCGCCTATGTGCCGCTTGACCTGGCCTACCCGCGCGAGCGCCTGGCGCACATGCTCGGCGACAGCCAGGCACACCTGCTGCTGACCCAGGCCGATCAGGCCGCGCAACTGGCGTCGGTGATCAGCGAAGGCCAGTCGCTGCTGTTGCTCGATGACGACCCGCAGTTGGCGCTGCAACCGACCCATGCGCCGGTCCAGCATGACGATGCCGAGCACCTGGCGTACGTGATCTACACCTCCGGCTCCACCGGCCTGCCCAAGGGCGTGGCGATCACCCATGGCAATGCCGTGGCGCTGGTGCGCTGGGCCCAGGGGCTGTACAGCCAGGACGACCTGCAAGGCGTGCTGGCGAGCACCTCGATCTGCTTCGACCTGTCGGTCTGGGAGCTGTTCGTGACCCTGGCCGGCGGCGGTCATTTCATCCTCGCCGACAACGCCCTGGCGCTGCCGGAGCTGCCCGCGCGCGAACGCGTGACCCTTATCAACACCGTGCCGTCGGCGATTGCCGCGCTGCTGCAGGCCGGGGCGATTCCGCCCAGTGTGCGCACCATCAACCTGGCGGGCGAACCGCTGAAGCAGTCGCTGGTGGATGCGTTGTATGCGCTGCCGGGCATCGAGCGCGTGCACGACCTCTACGGGCCGTCCGAAGACACCACCTATTCGACCTGCGTGCTGCGCCAGGCCAACGGCCGGGCCAGCATTGGCCGGCCGCTGCCGGGCACCGCCGCCTATGTGCTGGATGGCCACCTGCAGCCGCAGCCGGTGGGTGTGGCGGGCGAGCTGTACTTGGCCGGCGAGGGCCTGGCGCGCGGTTACCTGCGCCGGCCAGGGCTGAGTGCCGAGCGCTTCGTCGCCGACCCGTTCACCGGTGAAGGCGGGCGCATGTACCGCACCGGCGACCTGGTGCGTTACCGCGAAGACGCGTCGATCGAATACCTGGGGCGTATCGACCATCAGGTCAAGGTGCGTGGTTTCCGTATCGAGCTGGGAGAGATCGAGGCACGCCTGCTGGCGCACCCCGAGGTGCGTGAAGTGGCGGTGGTCGCCCGTCAGGGCGAACTGGGTACGCAACTGGTGGGCTATGTCGCTGCTGCGGCATTGCTCGATGATGCCGAGCCGCTCAAGGCCTGGCTCAAGCAGACCCTGCCGGACTACATGGTGCCGACCCACTGGCTGTTCCTCGAACGTCTGCCGCTGACGCCGAATGGCAAGCTCGACCGCAAGGCGCTGCCCGCGCCGCAGGCCACTGCCCCGGCGCGTCAGGTGGCACCGCGCAGCGTGCTGGAAAAACGCCTGGTGGCGATCTGGGAGGAAGTGCTCAAGGTTTCGCCGATTGGCGTGACCGACAACTTCTTCGAACTGGGCGGCGATTCGATCATCTCGATCCAGGTGGTCAGCCGTGCGCGGCAGGCGGGTATTCGCTTCACGCCCAAGGCGCTGTTCCAGCACCAGACCGTTCAAGGGCTGGCGACCGTGGCCCAGGAAGGCGAGGGCGTGTACCTGATCGAACAGGGCCCGCTAACTGGCGAGATGCCGCTGCTGCCTATCCAGCAAGCGTTTTTCGACACCGATATCCCCGAGCGTCACCACTGGAACCAGTCGGTACTGCTCAAGCCGGCCCAGCCGCTGCACGCGGGTTACCTGGAGCAAGCGTTGCAGGCACTGGTTGCACACCACGATGCGCTGCGCCTGAGCTTCACCCAACGCGAGACTGGCTGGCAGGCGCATTACCGTCCGCTCGGCGAGCAGCCGATTGAGCTGCTGTGGCAGCGCACCCTGAACACTGCCGACGAACTGGAAGCCCTGGCCGAATCGGCCCAGCGCAGCCTGTCGCTGGGTGATGGCCCGCTGCTGCGCGCCGTGCTGGCGGACCTGCCGGACGGCAGCCAGCGCCTGTTGCTGGTGATCCACCACCTGGCGGTGGACGGCGTGTCGTGGCGCATCCTGTTCGAAGACCTGCAACTGGCCTTCGAACAACTGAGCAGCGGCAAACCCCTGGCCTTGCCGGGCAAGACCAGCTCGCAGCGTGACTGGGCCGAGCAATTGCGTCGTTACGCCACCGAGCACAGCGCTGAGCTGGGCTACTGGCAGCAACGCCTGCAGGGCACCGCCGAGTTGCCGTGCGCCGCACCAACGGCAGTGCTGGACAACGCCCATGCGGCGATGGTCCATACGCGCCTGGACAAAACCACGACCCAGCGCCTGTTGCAGGAAGCGCCCGCCGCCTATCGCACCCAGGTCAACGATCTGCTGCTGACCGCCCTGGCCCGCACCCTGTGCCGCTGGAGCGGGCAGGGCAGCGTGCTGGTGGAGCTCGAGGGCCATGGCCGTGAAGAACTGGCCGAGCACCTCGACCTGACCCGTACCGTGGGCTGGTTCACCAGCGTCTTCCCGGTGTGCCTGACCCCGGCCAAAGCGCTGGGCGACTCGCTCAAGCAGATCAAGGAGCAGTTGCGCGGCGTGCCCAACAAAGGGCTGGGCTTCGGTGCCCTGCGCCGCTTCGCCGATGCCGCGACCCGTGAAGCGCTGCAGGCCTTGCCGGTGGCGCGGGTGACCTTCAACTACCTGGGCCAGTTCGATGGGAGCTTCCAGGCCGACGATGGCGCGCTGTTCAGCCCGAGCGGCGAGGCCAGTGGCGCCGAGCAGAGCGCCCAGGCGCCGCTGGCCAACTGGCTGGGCATCAACGGCCAGGTGTACGACGGCGAACTGGACCTGAGCTGGACCTACAGCACGCAGATGTTCGACCACGCCACCCTGCAAGCCCTGGCCAGCGATTTCGCCGAGCAGTTGCAGGCCCTGGTCGAGCATTGCTGCCAGCCCGGACAAGCAGGCGTGACACCTTCGGACTTCCCGCTCTACCCGCTGGCCCAGGCGCAACTGGATGCGCTGCCGGTCGCTGCGCGGCAGATCGAAGACATCGTGCCGTTGTCGCCGATGCAGCAGGGCATGCTGTTCCACAGCCTGTACCAGCAGGACGCCAGCGACTACGTGAACCAGATGCGGGTGGACATCGACGGCCTGGACCCGGCGCGTTTCCGCGAGGCCTGGCAGCAGGCGCTGGACGCCCACGACAGCCTGCGCAGCGTGTTCCTCTGGCAGGGCGATGTCGAGCGGCCGCTGCAACTGGTGCACAAGCAGGTCGAGGTGCCGTTCCGCGTGCTCGACCTGCGCGGCGACCAGGACCTGGCCGCCGCCCTCGATCGCCTGGCGGCCGAGGAACAGGCCCAGGGCTTCGACCTTGCCCGCGCGCCGCTGCTGCGCCTGGTGCTGGTACGTACGGCTGATGAGCGTCACCACCTGATCTACACCCATCACCACATCCTGCTCGACGGCTGGAGCAATTCGCAGTTGCTGGGTGAGGTGCTGCAGCGCTACGCCGCGCGCCGCGAGATCGGCCATGTCGGGCGTTACCGCGACTACCTGGCCTGGCTGCAGGCCCAGGATGCCGGGCTGAGCGAGCGTTTCTGGACCGAGCAACTGAGTGTGCTCGAGGCCCCGACCCGACTGGCCCAGGCCTTCGTGCGCCGCGAAGCCGTGGCGCAAGCGCCGTTTGGCGACCACTACCAGCAGTTCGATGCCGCATTCACCCAGCGCCTGGGCGAGCTGGCGCGCCGTCACAAGGTGACCGTCAACACCCTGCTGCAGGGCGCCTGGCTGATCCTCCTGCAGCGCTACACCGGCCAGCAGGCGCTGTGCTTCGGCGCCACGGTTTCGGGGCGTCCGGCGGAGATCGTCGGTGTCGAACGCCAGGTCGGGCTGTTCATCAACACCCTGCCGGTGGTGGCGCAGGTGCGTGCCGAGCAGGCGCTGGGCGAATGGCTTGCCGAGTTGCAGCAGCACAACCTGGCCCTGCGCGAGCACGAGCACACCGCGCTGTACGATATCCAGCGCTGGGCCGGGCAGGGCGGCGAGGCGCTGTTCGACACCCTGGTGGTGTTCGAGAACTACCCGGTGGCCGAGGCCCTGCGCCAGGCCGAGGTGCCCGCCCTGGGCTTCGGCGCCATCGACAGCCACGAGCGCACCAACTACCCGCTGACCCTGGCCATCGCCCTGGAGCAGACCCTGCAGGTGCACTACAGCTACCTGCGCGAAGCGTTCGACGATGCGCGCATCGTGCAGGTCGCCGGGCATCTGCGCCAGGTCCTCGAGCAACTGCTCGAGGCGGCGCCGGACCAAGCCATCGGTGCGCTGGAGCTGATCACCGGGCAGGAGCGTGCGCAACTGGTGGAGCAGTGGAATCACGTCGATGCACGCTTCGATTCGCCACGTGCAGTGCACCAGCTGTTCGAGGCCCAGGCGCAGCGCACGCCGGAGGCGGTGGCGGTGTTGTTCGGCGAGCAGCAAATGAGTTATGCCGAGCTCGACCAGCAGGCCAACCGCCTGGCCCATGGCTTGATCGAGGCGGGGCTGGGCGCCGAGTCGCTGGTGGGTGTGGCGCTGGAGCGTGGCCCGCAGATGCTGGTTGCCTTGCTGGCGGTGCTCAAGGCCGGCGCGGCCTATGTGCCGCTCGACCCGGAGTACCCCGAAGAGCGCCTGGCCTACCTCATGCAGGACTCGCGCATGGCGCTGTTGCTCACCCATTCGCAGTTGCTGGCGCGCCTGCCTGCCGCGCAAACCGTGGCGACCTTGTGCATCGACCAGCTGGCCAGCGCCTCGCTGCCGAGCAGCGCGCCGCAGCGCCCGGTGCACGCCGAGGGCCTGGCGTACGTGATCTACACCTCCGGTTCCACCGGTCAGCCCAAGGGCGTCGCCGTGGCCCATGGCCCCCTGGCCATGCACTGCCTGGCGATCGGTGAGCGCTACGCCATGAGCGCACGCGACTGCGAGCTGCACTTCATGTCGTTCGCCTTCGACGGTGCCCATGAACGCTGGCTGACCTGCCTGTTGCACGGCGGCCGCCTGCTGATTCGCGATCCGCAACTGTGGACCGCCGAGCAGGCCTGCGCGGCCATGCACCGGCATGGCGTCACCGTCGCTGCATTCCCGCCGGTATACCTGCAGCAGTTGGCCGAACACGTGCGCGAGCACGGCAACCCGCCGCCGGTACGCATCTACTGCTTCGGTGGCGACGCGGTGCCGGAAGCCGCGTTCGAGCTGGTCAAGGCTGTGCTTGCGCCCGAGCACATCATCAATGGCTATGGCCCGACCGAAACCGTGGTCACCCCGCTGATCTGGAAAGCCGATCGCGCCGAACGTTGCCAGGCAGCCTATGCGCCGATCGGCAGCCGCATCGGCAACCGCAGTGCCTATGTGCTCGACGATTCGGCGGCGTTGCTGCCCCAGGGCGTCGCGGGCGAGCTGTACCTCGGCGGCACAGGGGTGGCGCGCGGCTACCTGCACCGCCCCTCGCTCACCGCCGAGCGCTTCGTGCCGGACCCTTACGGTGTGCCGGGCGCACGCCTGTACCGCAGTGGCGACCTGGTGCGCCAGCGCGCCGATGGTGTGGTCGACTACCTGGGCCGGGTCGATCACCAGGTCAAGATCCGCGGCTTCCGCATCGAACTGGGTGAAATCGAAGCGCGCCTGCAGGCCCAGGACGGCGTGCGTGAAGCGGTGGTGCTGGCCCGCCCTGGCGTCGGTGGCCCGCAACTGGTGGGCTACGTGCTGGCCAGCGCGCAAGGCCTGGCGCTCGGCGAGGCTAAATTGCGTGAGCAGCTCAACGTTCGTCTTAAAGAGACACTGCCGGGTTACATGGTCCCCACCTATCTGGTCTTCCTCGACGCACTGCCCCTGACACCCAACGGCAAGCTGGACCGCAAGGCCCTGCCAGCCCCGGATGCCAGCCTGATGCAACGCGACTACCGCGCGCCGCAAGGCGAGCTGGAAAGCGCCATCGCCGATATCTGGGCTGCGGTGCTGAAGGTCGACCGCTTGGGGCGTGACGACAACTTCTTCGAACTGGGCGGGCATTCGCTGCTGGCGACACAAGCCACGGCAGCCGCACAGGCGCAACTGCAGGTACAGGTGCCGCTGGAACTGATCTTCCAGGCCGACGACCTGCAGGGCTATGCGCAAGCGCTGGAAGGGTTGCGGACCACCGATCTCGAGCAGGATCTGAGCGATATGCATGACTTCCTCACCGAGTTGGAGACGAACTGAGATGGCTGTAATGGATAACATCGCGCTGGTTCAGCGATTCATCAGGTTGCCGCTGTCACAGCGCAGGGCCTTCCTGGAAAAGCTGGCCGGCAAGGGCCTGACCCTGGGGCAGTTGCCGATTCCGGCGGCCCGTGAAGGCCTCGATGTTATCCCGCTGTCCTACGCCCAGCAGCGCCAGTGGTTCCTCTGGCAACTGGAGCCGCACAGCAGTGCCTACCACATCCCCAGTGCCCTGCGCCTGAAAGGCACGCTGGATGTGCCGGCCTTGGCCCGCAGCTTCCAGTGGCTGCTCGGGCGGCACGAGTCGTTGCGCACGCGCTTCGTCGAGACGGCCGAGGGCGTGCGCCAGGTGATCGAGGCGCCGGCATCGGCCTTCGAGCTGCCGCTGCAGCACCTGCCCGCTGATGCCGGCGCCGACACCGAGCAGGCCGTGCGCGACTTCGTCGAGGCCCGTACCCAGGCGCTGTTCGACCTGCAGCAGGGCCCGCTGCTGCGGGTCGACCTGCTGCGCCTGGCCGATGACGACCATGTGCTGGTGATGACCCAGCACCATATCGTCTCCGACGGCTGGTCGATGCAGGTGCTGGTCGAGGAACTGGTACACGCCTATGCGGCCTTCAGCGGCGGTGGTGAACCTACGCTGGCGGCGGCATCGATCCAGTACGCCGACTACGCGATCTGGCAGCAGGCGTGGATGGAGGCGGGGGAGAGCGAGCGCCAGCTGGGCTATTGGGCTGCGCGTCTGGGCGGCGAGCAACCGGTGCTGGAGTTGCCGTTCGATCACTCGCGCCCGCAGCAGCCCAGCCATCGCGGCGAACGACTGGCGGTAACGCTGCCGGGCGAGTTGCAGCGTGGCCTGCGCAGTCTGGCCCAGTCGCAGGGGATGACGCCGTTCATGCTCCTGCTGGCCAGCTTCCAGTTGCTGTTGCACCGCTACAGCGGCCAGCGCGAGATCCGCGTCGGCGTGCCGGTGGCCAACCGTCAGCACCCCGATACCAAGGCGCTGATCGGCTTCTTCATCAACACCCAGGTGCTGGATGTCAGCATCGACCCGCAGAATACCTTCCGTGAACTGCTGCAGCAGGTGCGTACGGCGGTGCTCGGCGCCCAGGCCCACCAGGCGCTGCCGTTCGAGCAACTGGTCGAAGCCCTGGCGCCGGAGCGCAGTGCCGGGGTCAACCCGCTGTTCCAGGTCATGCACAACCACCTTGGCGGCGATGGCGCTTCGGCGCTGAACCTGCCGGGCTTGCACATCGAGGGGCTGGACGTGCGCACGGTCACCGCGCAGTTCGACCTGACCCTGGACACCGCCGAGGCGGGCGAGCAGTTGTCGGCAGCCTTCACCTACGCCACCGACCTGTTCGAGCGGGCCACGGTCGAGCGCATGGCGCGGCACTGGCTGCAACTGCTCGGGCAGATGGTCGCAGCGCCGGATACATCCCTGGTGCAGGTGCCGTTGCTCACTGCGCAGGAGCGCGCGGACATCATCGCCGAGTGGAATCCACGGCCAGCTGAGTATCCGGTGCAGCAGTGCATTCACCAGCGCATCGAGGAGCAGGCGCGCCTGCGCCCCGAGGCCATCGCGGTCACGCTGGATGATCGCCAGCTCAGCTACGGCCAGCTCGAAGCCCAGGCCAACCACCTGGCGCACCGCCTGCTGGCGCAGGGTGTCGGCCCTGAGGTGCGGGTCGGCCTGGTGGCCGAGCGCAGCCTGGAAATGATCGTGGCCATTCTCGCCACGCTCAAGGCCGGTGCAGCCTATGTGCCCATGGACCCCAGCGCGCCGGCCCAGCGCCTGGCCTACATGATGGCCGACAGCGGCATTGCCCTGCTGCTGGTGCAGCCGCACCTGGCGGCACGTGTGCAGGGTGCGCAGGACGTGCGCCAACTGATGCTGGAGCCGCTGTCGCCACAGCCGCTTGCCGACCCCGGCGCGCCGCAGCTGGCCTGCGACCCGCGCCAGCTCGCCTATGTCATCTACACCTCCGGTTCCACCGGCCAGCCCAAGGGCGTGCTGCTGCCCCACGACAACGTCATGCGCCTGTTCGCCGCCACCGAGCGCTGGTTCGACTTCGGTGTCGACGATGTCTGGACGCTGTTCCACTCCTATGCCTTCGACTTCTCGGTGTGGGAGATCTTCGGCGCCCTGATGCATGGTGGGCGACTGGTGATCGTGCCGCACGAGACCTGCCGCAGCACCGAGGATTTCCACGCGCTGCTGCACCGCGAAGGCGTCACGGTACTGAACCAGACCCCTTCGGCGTTCAAGCAACTGATGCAGGTGGCCTGCACGCGCGACGCCGCTGAGCTCGGTGCCCTGCGCCAGGTGATCTTTGGTGGCGAGGCCCTGGAGGTGCAGGCGCTGCGCCCGTGGTACGGGCATTTCGCTGCGCAGGGGCCGCGCCTGGTGAACATGTACGGCATCACCGAAACCACCGTGCATGTCACCTACCGTCCGCTGAGCCCGCGTGATCTCGAAGGGGCAGCCAGCAGCCCGATCGGCGAGCCGATCGACGACCTGTCCTGGTACCTGCTCGACGGCCAGCTGGAGCCGGTCGCGCCGGGATGCATCGGCGAACTGTACGTCGGCGGTGCCGGCCTTGCGCGCGGCTATCACCGCCGCAGCGACCTGAGTGCCCAGCGCTTCGTGCCCGACCTGTTCGGCAATGGCGGGCGCCTGTACCGCACCGGTGACCTGGCGCGCTATCGCAACGACGGGGTGATCGAGTACGTCGGGCGTATCGACCAGCAGGTGAAGATCCGTGGTTTCCGTATCGAGCTGGGCGAGATCGAGGCCCGCTTGCTGCAACTGCCAGGCGTGCGCGAGGCGGTGGTGCTCGCTAGCGACGGCAGTGCCGGTACGCAGTTGGTGGCCTATGTGGTGGCGCAGCAGGGCAGCGGCGAGGTGTCTGCGCTTGTCGAGCGCCTGCGCAGCGGCCTCAAGGCCGACTTGCCGGAGTACATGCTGCCAGCGCATATCCTGTGCCTGGACAGCCTGCCGCTGACCCTCAACGGCAAGCTCGACCGTGCGGCGCTGCCGGCCCCGACCCTGCGCCAGGAGGATTACCAGGCGCCGCGCACGGCGCTGGAGCAGCAGGTGGCGCAAATCTGGCAGCAGGTGCTGGAGGTCGAGCGAGTCGGTCTGCAGGACGATTTCTTTGTATTGGGCGGGCATTCGCTGCTGGCCACCCAGGTGGTGTCGCGCCTGCGTCACGGCCTAGGCCTGCAAGTGGCGCTGCGCACTCTGTTCGAACAGACCACCCTGCAGGCGTTCGTCGCAAGCCTCACGCCAACTGCAGACGCCGCACAGCCTGCGCTGCTGCCAGTACCGCGTGGCGAGCTGGCGCCGCTGTCCTACGCCCAGGAGCGCCAGTGGTTCCTCTGGCAACTCGACCCGAGCAGCAGCGCCTACAACATCCCCAGCGCCTTGCGCCTGCGCGGCGCGCTGAATGTGCCCGCGTTGCAGCGCAGCTTCGACAGCCTGCTGGCGCGTCACGAGTCGCTGCGTACCACGTTCGCCCAGGCGCCGCAGGGTGCACAGCAGCGCATTCACGCCGCCGTACCGCTGGCGCTGCCGATCGAAACGGTCGCCGAGGCCGAATTGGCCGCACGGGTGCAGGCCGAGGTGGCGCAGGTGTTCGATCTGGAGCAGGGGCCGCTGTTGCGTGTGCGCCTGCTGCGTGTGGCGCAGGACGACCATGTGTTGGTCGTCACCCAGCATCACAGCGTCTCCGATGGTTGGTCGATGCAGGTGCTGGTCGAGGAACTGGTGCAATGCTACGCCGCCTTCAGCCAGGGCGAAGCGCCCACGCTGCCGGTATTGCCGCTGCAGTACGCCGACTATGCGATCTGGCAGCGGCAGTGGATGGAGGCCGGCGAGCGCGAGCGTCAGCTCGGCTACTGGACCGAACGCCTTGCCGGCGAGCAGTTCCTGCAACTGCCTACCGATCATCCACGCCCGGCCGAACAGTCGTTCCGTGGCGCGCAGCTTGCGCTGGCGCTGCCGGACAACCTGGCCCAGGGCCTGCAACAGCGGGCGCGTGAGCTGCGGGTGACGCCGTTCATGCTGCTGCTGGCCACGTTCCAGGTGCTGTTGCACCGCTACAGTGGCCAGGGTGATATCCGCGTCGGCGTGCCGGTGGCCAACCGCAACCGCCTGGAGACCGAGCGCCTGATCGGCTTCTTCGTCAACACCCAGGTACTGCGCGCCGAAGTCGAGCCGGGCATGGCCTTCACTCGCCTGCTCGAGCAGGTACGTGATAGCGCCCTGGAAGCCCAGGCCCATCAGGACCTGCCGTTCGAGCAACTGGTCGAGGCCCTGCACCCTGAGCGCAGCCTGAGCCACAGCCCGCTGTTCCAGGTGATGTTCAACCACCAGGGCGAGCGCGCCGCCGAGGCCTCCATGGCCCAAGTGCCGGGCCTGCAGGTCGAGGCGCTGGCGTGGGACAGCCACACCGCGCAGTTCGACCTGACCCTCAATACCTTCGAATCGGGTACGGCCTGGTCGGCGATCTGGACCTACGCCACCGACCTGTTCCTGCCAGAGACCATCGAGCGCTTGTCGCAGCACTGGCTGAACCTGTTGCAGGCGGTCGTTGCAGCGCCGGAGCAGCGCGTCGGCGAGCTGGCGATGCTCGAGGGCAGCGAGCGCGAGCGCATCGAACGCCAGTGGAACGCCAACGGCCTGGACTTCGACCGCAGCCAGTGCATCCATCGCCTGATCGAAGCCCAGGTATGCCGCACGCCACAGGCGTTGGCGGCGATCTGGGGTGATGAGCAGCTGGACTATGCCACCCTCAACGCCCACGCCAACCGCCTGGCCCGCCACTTGGTGAGCCTGGGTGTCGGCCCCGAAGTGCGGGTCGGCGTGGCTTTGCCGCGCAGCATGTCGATGCTGGTGGCGCTGCTGGCAGTGCTCAAGGCCGGTGGCGCCTACGTGCCGCTGGACCCGGACTACCCGGCCGAACGCGTCAGCTACATGCTTGACGACAGCGCAGCCCGCGTGCTGATCAGCGAACGCGCGGTGCTCGATGCACTGGCGGTCGATGGCGCGTTCGCGAGCGTGCTGCTCGATGAGCTGACGCTGGACGGCGACGACAGTGACCTGCCAGCCCGCGCCGTGGCCGATAACCTGGCCTACGTGATCTACACCTCCGGTTCCACTGGCCGCCCGAAAGGCGTGGCCATTGCCCACCGCAACGTCGCCGCACTGGTGGCCTGGTCGCAGCAGGTCTACAGCCAGGCGGACATCCAAGGCGTGCTGGCCAGCACCTCGATCTGCTTCGACCTGTCGGTGTGGGAGCTGTTCGTGACCCTGGCCGGTGGCGGTTTCATCGTGGGGGCGCGCAATGCCCTGGAGCTGCCGGAGCTGGCAGCGCGGGATCGGGTGCGCCTGATCAACAGCGTGCCGTCGGCGGCCAGCGCGCTGCTGCGCGCCGGGCAGATACCGGCGAGCGTGCGCATCGTCAACCTGGCGGGCGAGCCGCTGAAGCAGTCGGTGGTGGAGGCGCTTTACGCGCTGGAGCACATCCAGCACGTCTACGACCTCTACGGCCCTTCGGAAGACACCACCTATTCGACCTGGACCCGCCGCGAAGCGGGTGGCCAGGCCAACATTGGCCGCCCGTTGCACAACACCGCCAGCTACCTGCTGGACGGCGAGCTGCAATCGGTGCCGGTCGGGGCGACGGCGGAGCTGTACCTGGCAGGCGAGGGCATCACCCGCGGCTACCTGCTGCGTCCGGGGCTGACCGCCGAGAAATACCTGCCGGACCCGTTCGCGTCGGACGGCTCGCGGCTGTACCGCACCGGTGACCTGGCGCGCTACCGCGAAGACGGCGTGCTGGAGTACGCCGGACGTGTGGACCATCAGGTGAAGGTGCGCGGCCTGCGTATCGAGTTGGGTGAGATCGAAGCGCGTTTGCAGGCTCATGCCGACGTCCGTGAAGTGGCAGTGATCGCGCATCAGGGCGAGCTGAGCACCCAGCTGGTGGGTTATGTCGTCGCCTCCGCGCTGCACGACAATGCCGAGCCGCTCAAGGCCTGGCTCAAGCAGACCCTGCCCGACTACATGGTGCCCACCCACTGGTTGTTCCTCGAACGTCTGCCGCTGACCCCCAACGGCAAGCTCGACCGCAAGGCGCTGCCCGCGCCGCAGGCAACTGCCCCGGCGCGTCAGGTGGCACCGCGTAGCGTGCTGGAAAAACGTCTGGTGGCGATCTGGGAGGAAGTCCTCAAAGTTTCGCCGATTGGCGTGACCGACAACTTCTTCGAGCTGGGCGGTGATTCGATCATCTCGATCCAGGTGGTCAGCCGGGCGCGTCAGGTGGGCATCCGCTTCACGCCCAAGGCGCTGTTCCAGCACCAGACCGTCCAAGGGCTGGCGACCGTTGCCCAGGAAGGCGAGGGTGCGCAACTGATCGAGCAGGGCCCGTTGACTGGCGAGATGCCGCTGCTGCCGATCCAGCAAGCGTTCTTCGACACCGACATCCCCGAGCGTCACCACTGGAACCAGTCGGTGCTGCTCAAGCCGGCCCAGCCGCTGCATGCGGGTTACCTGGAGCAAGCGTTGCAGGCGTTGGTCGCGCACCACGATGCGCTGCGCCTGAGCTTCACCGAAAGCGATGCTGGCTGGCAGGCGCATTACCGTCCGCTTGGCGAGCAGCCAACCGAGCTGCTCTGGCAACGCACCCTGAACACTGCCGATGAACTGGAAGCCCTGGCCGAATCGGCCCAGCGCAGCTTGTCGCTGGGCGATGGCCCGCTGCTGCGCGCCGTGCTGGCGGACCTGCCGGACGGCAGCCAGCGCCTGTTGCTGGTGATCCACCACCTGGCGGTGGATGGGGTGTCGTGGCGCATCCTGTTCGAAGACCTGCAACTGGCCCTCGAGCAACTGAGCAGCGGCAAACCCCTGGCCCTGCCGGGCAAGACCAGCTCGCAGCGTGACTGGGCTGGCGAACTGCAACGCGCCGCGCAAAGCCCGCGCCTGCAACAGTCGCTGGACTTCTGGCGTGCAACGCTAGAAGGCGCCCACGACAGCCTGCCGTGCCAACGCCCGGACACCGCCAATCGCAACTGCGACGGCGTGACGGTGCACAGCACACTGGATGCCGAGCAGACCCGGCAACTGTTGCAGCAGGCGCCCGCCGCCTACCGCACCCGTATCAACGACCTGTTGCTGACGGCCCTGGCCCGTGTGATCTGCCGCTGGACTGGCCACGACCACGCCCTGGTGCAACTGGAAGGCCATGGCCGCGAAGACCTGTTCGAGCACCTCGACCTGACCCGCAGCGTCGGCTGGTTCACCAGTGTATTCCCGGTGCGCCTGACCCCGGCGGCAGGCCTGGGCGACTCGCTCAAGCAGATCAAGGAGCAACTGCGCGCGATCCCTGATAACGGCCTGGGCTTCGGTGTGCTGCGTCACCTGGGCGACGCCTCGGTGCGCGACGCCCTGCGTGCGCTGCCGACCCCGCGCATCACCTTCAACTACCTCGGCCAGCTCGATGCCAGCTTTGCCGACGAGTCGCCTGCCTGGCTGCCTGCCGGGGAGAACCGTGGCGCCGAGCATTCACCCGAGGCGCCGCTGGACAACTGGCTCAACCTCAACGGCCAGGTGTTCGACGGGCGCTTGCAGATCAGCTGGACCTTCAGCCGCGAGCGCTTCGATATCGCCACGCTGCAGCGTCTGGCCGAGGACTACCAGCGTGAGCTGGTGGCGGTGGTCGGCCATTGCTGCACGGTTGGTGTCGCCGGCGTGACGCCGTCGGATTTCCCCCTGGCCGGGCTGGATCAGGCCCAGCTCGATGCCCTGCCAGTGGCGGCGCAGACGATCCAGGACCTCTACCCACTGTCGCCGATGCAGCAAGGCATGCTGTTCCACAGCCTCTACGAGCAGGCCAGCGGCGACTACATCAACCAGATGCGTGTCGACATCGATGGCCTCGACCCGCAGCGCTTCCATGCCGCCTGGCAGGCCACGGTGCAGGCCCACGACATCCTGCGCACTGCCTTCGTCTGGGAAGGCGATCTGGCCCAGCCGCTGCAGGTGGTTCACCAGCAGGTCGAGGTGCCATTCAGCGTCCATGACCTGCGTGACCTGGACGCGCCAGCCCCGGCCCTCCAGGCCCTGGCCGATGCCCAGCGCCAGCAGGGCTTCGAACTGGCCAGTGCGCCGCTGTTGCGTCTGCTGCTGGTGGACCTGGGCCAAGGCCGTCACCACTTCATCTACACCTATCACCACATCCTGATGGATGGCTGGAGCCACGCGCAGGTGCTGTCCGAAGTGCTGCAGCACTACAACGGCCAGGCACAGGAGGCGCCGCGCGGACGCTACCGCGACTACATCGCCTGGCTGGCTCGCCAGGATCAGCAGGGCAACCAGGACTTCTGGCGCGCGCAACTGGCCGAACTGGACGAGCCGACCCTGTTGGCCCAAGTGTTCCGCGGCGTCACGCCTGCCAGCGATGAGCAGGCCCATGCCCAGCACGACCAGGTGTTCGATGCCCCGCGCAGCGCGCGTCTGGCGGCGTTCGCCCGCGAGCAGAAAGTCACCCTCAATACCGTGCTGCAAGCAGCCTGGGCGTTGCTGTTGCAACGGCATCAGGGGCAGCAGACCGTGTGCTTCGGTGCCACGGTGGCGGGGCGCCCGTCGGAGCTGGCGGGCGTCGAGCAGCAGGTCGGTCTGTTCATCAACACCTTGCCGGTCGCGCTGACCCTGCACGCCCAGCACAGCGTCGCCAGCCTGCTGCAGGGCTTGCAGGCGCAGAACCTGAGTCTGCGCGAGCATGAATACACGCCGCTGTTCGACATCCAGCGCTGGGCCGGGCAGGGTGGTGAAGCCCTGTTCGACAGCCTGCTGGTGTTCGAGAACTATCCGGTGTCGGACGTGCTGCAGGCGCGTGCACCGGATGGCCTGCGCTTCGGTGCCATCGACAACCTCGAACAGACCAACTACCCCTTGACCCTGCTGGTCAACGCCGGCGAGCAACTGAGCCTGCAATACAGCTTCGACCCGCAGTGCTTCACCCCGGTGCAGATCGCTGGGCTGGCGGCGCAACTGGCGCAGATCCTCGACGCCCTGGTCGAAGATGCCGAACGCCCGCTGGGCGAGGTCGACAGCCTGCCGGCGGACCTGCGCCGCCAGGTGCTGCACGACTGGAGCGGCCAGGTCGGCCACGATGTGAGCTGGCTGCCAGTGCACCGTCAGTTCGAGGCCATGGCTCAGGCCCAGCCCCAGGCTATCGCCGCCGTCTATGGCACGGAATCGATCAGCTATGCCGAGCTCAACCTGCGCGCCAATCGCCTGGCCCATGGGCTGATCGCCCGGGGCGTGGGGCCAGACCGCCTGGTGGGGCTGTGCCTGGACCGCGGCCTGGAAATGCTGGTCGCACTGCTGGCCGTGCTCAAGGCCGGTGGCGCCTACGTGCCACTGGACCCGGACTTCCCCGAAGAGCGCCTGGACTACATGATCCAGGACAGCGGCATCGGCCTGCTGCTGACCCAGCCCCACCTGGCCGAACGGCGTACCCTGCCTCAGGGCGTACAGCAGATGCTGCTGGCAGCGGAGTCGGATGCGCTGGACGCGCTGGCGGCACATGACCCGCAGGTAGCGGTGGCTGACGACCACCTGGCCTACGTGATCTACACCTCCGGCTCCACCGGACGGCCCAAGGGGGTGATGGTCCCGCACCGGGGGCTTGGCAACTTCCTCGACAGCATGGCGGCTGCGCCAGGGTTGCAGGCGCAAGACCGGGTGCTGTCGCTGACCACCTTCTCGTTCGATATCTTCGGCCTGGAAATCTTCCTGCCGCTGGTGCGCGGCGCACGTGTGGTGCTGGTGGATCGCCAGGCTGCACGCGATCCCGAGCAACTGCTGGAGGTGGTGCGCGAGCAGGCCGTGAACGTGGTGCAGGCCACGCCGTCGACCTGGCGCATGCTGCTCGACAACCCGCAGGCCGAGCTGCTGCGTGGTTGCCGCATGCTCTGCGGGGGCGAGGCGCTGGCACCGGAACTGAGCCTGCGCATGCTCGCCCTGGGGGGCGAAGTGTGGAACCTGTATGGCCCCACCGAGACCACCATCTGGTCGGCACGGCGACGCCTGGATGCCACACAGCCGGCACCGCTGCTGGGCGAGGCCATCGGCAATACCACCTTGTTCGTCGTCGGCCCCGACCTGCAACCGGTGGCGCCGGGCGTGGCCGGTGAGCTGCTGATCGGTGGCGAGGGCCTGGCCCGCGGCTACCACGGCCGCGCGGCACTGAGCGCCGAGCGCTTCGTGCCACATCCGTTCGCCGACGATGGCTCGCGGCTGTACCGCACGGGCGACCTGGTGCGCCACCTGGCCGATGGCACCCTGGAGTACCTCGCACGCCTGGATCATCAGGTGAAGATTCGCGGCTTCCGCATCGAGCTGGGCGAGATCCAGGCCCTGATGCAGGACCATCCGCAGGTCCGCGAGGCCGTGGTGATCGCTCGCGACGGCGCGGGCGGCGCACAGCTGGTGGGCTACGTGGTGCCACTGGAGGCAGCGGAGGCGGGCAGCGATGGCCTGCGCGAGGCGCTGCGCCAGAGCCTGGCCGAGCGGCTGCCGGCCTACATGGTGCCGGCGCATATCCAGGTGCTTGAACGCATGCCGTTGACCCCCAACGGCAAGCTCGACCGCAAGGCCTTGCCGGCCGTCGACGCCAGCGCTTCACGCCAGGTCTACCAGGCGCCACGTACCGACCTGGAACGCCAGGTCGCCGAGGTCTGGCAGCAGGTGCTGCAACTGGAGCAGGTCGGGGTGCACGACCACTTCTTCGAGTTGGGCGGGCATTCGTTGCTGGCTGTCAGCGTGGTCTCGCGCCTGCAACTGGCGCTGGGTCTGAAGCTGTCGCCGCAACTGGTATTCCAGGCGCCGGTGCTGGAGCAGTTCGCCGAGGCGCTGGGCCAGGCAGGTGGACAAGTGGTCGATGAATCGAAATTGAGCAAGCTCGAATGGCTGCTTGACGAAATGGAGGAAGTTTGATGGAAACCCAAGCAGCCCTGAGAATTGCGCAGCGCTTCATTACCCTGCCGCTGGAAAAGCGCCGCCTGTACCTGGAGAAGATGCTGGCGGAGGGGGTGTCCCCGGCCAACCTGCCGATCCCGCAGGTGCAGTCGGCTTTCGAGACGCTGCCGGTGTCCTACGCTCAGGAGCGTCAATGGTTCCTCTGGCAGATGGACCCTGGCAGCACCGCCTATAACCTGGCGACCGTGCTGCGTCTGCGCGGCCACCTGGACATCGACGCCCTGCAGCGCAGCCTCGACTGGCTGGAGCAGCGCCATGAAAGCCTGCGCACCCGCTTTGCCGAGCAGGACGGGCGCCTGAGCCAGCGTATCCTGCCGCCCGCAGGGCTACCCCTGGCGCACGAGCAACTGGTTGCCGGCACCCCGGGCGATGCGGCGCTGGATGCCTGCATCAAGGCCCGGGTCGAAGCCCTGACCCAGCAGGTGTTCGACCTGTTCGACGGCGCGCTGGTGCGTGCCAGCCTGCTGAAGGTGGGTGAGCACGACCATGTGCTGGCCATCGTCCAGCACCACATCATCGCCGACGGCGCCTCGATCCAGATCATGATCGGCGAACTGGTGCGGGCCTATGGTGCATTCAGCCAGGGGCAGGCCCCCGTGGCAGCGGCGCTGCCGATCCAGTACGCCGACTATGCGATCTGGCAGCGGCACTGGATGGAAGCCGGCGAGCGCGAGCGCCAGTTGCACTACTGGCGTGAGCAACTGGGCGGCGAGCAGCCGCTGCTGGCGCTGCCGGGCGACCGTCCGCGCCCGGCGGTGCAGAGCCTGCGTGGCGAGCGCCTGGAGGTGAGCCTCGATGCCGACCTCAGCCGTCAACTGCGCAGCCTGGCCCAGGGGCAGGGCGCGACCCTGTTCATGCTGTTGCTGGCCAGCTTCCAACTGTTCCTGCACCGCTACAGCGGTCAGCACGACATCCGTGTCGGGGTGCCGGTGGCCAACCGCAACCGCCCGGAAACCGAGGGGTTGCTCGGCTTCTTCGTCAACACCCAGGTGCTGCGCGCCGAGATCGATGGGCAGCAGCCGTTCCGCGCCTTCCTCGAGCAGGTCAAGCACACCGCGTTGCGCGCCCAGGAGCATCAGGACCTGCCGTTCGAGCAACTGGTCGAAGCCCTGCAACCGCAACGCAGCCTCAGCCATGCGCCGCTGTTCCAGGTCATGTTCAACCACCAGCGCAGTGCCCCGGCGCGCGGCCAGGCCCAGGCTGCACCGGGCAGTGACCTGCGCGTCGAAGGGGTGGCCTGGGACAACCCCACCGCGCAGTTCGACCTGACCCTGGAAACCCATGAGTCCGACGACGCGCTGATCGCCGCCTTCACCTATGCCACCGACCTGTTCGAGCGCGACACCGTGCAGCGCCTGGTCGCTCACTGGCAAACGCTGCTCGCGGCCATCGTCGCCGAGCCTGACCAGCGTTGCGCCGAGCTGGTGCTGATGAGCGCCGCCGAAACCGAGCAGGTGCGCCTGCGTGCCCAGGGGCCGCAGGTGGCGCATGCCGATGCTCGCCCGGTGCACCTGCAAGTGCAGGCCCAGGCCGAGCGCACGCCGCAGGCCGTCGCCGTGGTCTGCGCCGGGCAGCAGTGCAGTTATGCCGAGCTCGACGCGCGGTCCAACCGCCTGGCACGTGAGCTGATCGCCCGTGGCGTCGGCCCCGAGGTGCGCGTGGGCATCGCTGCCGAACGCAGCCTGGAGCTGGTGGTGGCGCTGTTGGCCGTGCTCAAGGCCGGTGGGGCCTATGTGCCGTTCGACCCGGCCTATCCTGCCGAGCGCCTGGCCTACATGTTCGACGACAGCGGCATCGGCCTGCTGCTCGCCCAGCCAGCCCTGCTGGCGCAACTGCCGCTGCCGCAGGGCCTGGACGTGCTGGCGCTCGAGCCTGCGAGCGCGGTGCAGGATGGGGATTTCATCGCGCCGCAGGTTGCGGTGGATGGCGAGCACCTGGCCTACCTGATCTACACCTCCGGCTCCACCGGCCAGCCCAAGGGCGTGGCGGTGCGGCATGCCGGCCTTGGCAACCACATGGCATGGATGCGCGAGTGCTTGCCGCTGACGGCCGAGGACCGCGTGCTGCAGAAGACCGCGATCAGCTTCGATGCGTCGGTGTGGGAGTTCTGGTTGCCGCTGATCTGCGGCGCGCGCCTGGTACTGGCGGCGCCGGGGCAGGACGAGTCGCTGGCGCAACTGTGGGAGCAGGTTCAGGCGCACGGCATCACCGTGCTGCAATCGGCGCCGTCGCTGTTGCAGGCGATGCTGCCGCAGGCGCGCCCTGAGCAATTGGCCAGCCTGCGCACCGTGCTGTGCGGCGGCGAGGCCCTGAGTGCGCAGTTGTGTGCACAGCTGCGCGAGCGCTGGCAAGGGCGCCTGGTCAACCTCTATGGCCCGACCGAGGCGACCATCGACAGCACCGCGTGCGAAGTCCCGGCCGTGCTGGCAGGGGCGGTAGTGCCGCTGGGCATGCCGATCGACAATGCCAGCGCCTACGTGCTGGGCGAGGCGTTGCAGGTGTGTCCGGCGGGCGCTGCCGGTGAGCTGTGCATCGGTGGCGAAGGCCTGGCGCGCGGTTACCACCAGCGCCCGGCGCTGACCGCCGAGCGTTTCGTGCCCGATCCGTTCTCCAGCCGACCCGGCGCGCGCCTGTACCGCAGTGGCGACCTGGTGCGCCAGGCCGACGGCGGGGTGATCGACTACCTCGGGCGCATCGACCATCAGGTGAAAATCCGCGGCCTGCGCATCGAGCTGGGCGAGATCGAGGCGCGCCTAGTCGCGCTGCCGGGTGTCCGACAGGCGCTGGTGCTGGCGCGTGAGCAGCAGTTGCTGGCCTACGTGGTGCCCGAACCGGGCCAGGACGAGCCATTGGCGGTGGCCTTGCGCGAGGCGCTGCAAGGGCTGCTGCCTGCCTACATGGTGCCCAACCATCTGTTGCTGCTGGACGCGTTCCCGCTGACCAGCAACGGCAAGCTCGACCGCAAGGCGTTGCCGCTGCCTGAAGCCAACGCGGGCAGCGAGCAGGTCGCACCGGCCAACGACCTGGAACTGCGCCTGCACGCGCTGTGGCAGGACGTGCTCAAGTGCCAGGCGCTGGGTGTGACCGACAACTTCTTCGAACTGGGCGGCGACTCGATCGTCTCCATCCAGCTGGTCAGCCGCGCGCGCCAGGCGGGTATTCGCTTCACCCCCAAACAATTGTTCCAGCACCAGACCATCCGCGCCCTGGCCCAGGTCGCCGAGCTGGGCGGGCAGGGGCTGGTCATCGACCAGGGCCCGGTGCACGGCAGCCTGCCGCTGCTGCCGGCCCAGCAGGCGTTTTTCGCCGCGTTGCCTGAAGAACCTGCGCGCTGGAACCAGTCGGTCTGGCTCAAGCCCGCCCGCGCCTTGTCGGCCGAGACGCTCACCGCAGCCCTGAGCCAACTGGTGAACCACCACGATGCCCTGCGCCTGTCGTTCGGCGCCCAGGGCGCCTACTTCCGAACCCCAGAGGCGATGCAGGCGCTCTACCAGCAGTCGGCCTTGCTGTGGCAGGCCGAGGTCGAGGACGAGGCTGCGCTGGAGGCCCTGGCCGACCGAGCCCAGGGCAGCCTGGCGCTGGAGGACGGTTCGCTGCTGCGCGCGGTGCTGGCGCAGCTCGCCGACGGTAGCCAACGTCTGCTGCTGGTCATCCACCACCTGGTGGTCGATGGTATTTCCTGGCGCATCCTGTTCGATGACCTGCAACAGTCGCTGACGCAACTGGACGCTGGCCAGCCGTGCGTGCTGCCGGCCAAGACCAGCTCGCTCAAGGCCTGGGCCGAGCGCCTGGCGGCTGCGGCCGAGGGCGATATGCGCGGGCAGATGGCCTATTGGCAGACGGCACTGGCCGGCGCACCGCGCGACTTGCCGGTAAACGACCCGCAGGGCTCGCTGGCCAACGCCCTGGCCCACACCGTGCACACCCGGCTGGATGCCGAGACCACCCGGCGCCTGCTGCAAGAGGCACCGGCGGCCTATCGCACCCAGGTCAACGACCTGCTGCTGACCGCCCTGGCACGGGTCGTGGCGCCCTGGTGCGGTAGCGACAGTGCCTTGGTACAGCTTGAAGGCCATGGCCGCGAGGAGCTGTTCGACGACATCGACCTGACCCGTACCGTTGGCTGGTTCACCAGCCTGTTCCCGGTGCGCCTGGACCACTGCGCCGACCTGGGCAGCGCGATCAAGCGCGTCAAGGAGCAACTGCGCGCAGTGCCCGACAAGGGCTTGGGCTTCGGCGTGCTGCGTTACCTTGGCAGCGCCGATGATCGTGCGGCATTGCAGGCGCTGCCGCAGCCGCGTATCACCTTCAACTACCTTGGCCAGTTCGACGCCAGCTTCGACCCGCAACAGGCATTGCTGCGCCCCAGTGGCGAGGCCCGTGGCCGCGAGCAGGGCGATGCTGCGCAACTGGGCAACTGGCTGACCCTCAATGGCCAGGTGTACGACGGCCAGTTGAGCCTGAGCTGGACCTTCAGTCCGCAGATGCTCGAAGTCGCCACTGTGCAAGGCCTGGCCGATGCCTACCGCGAGGCACTCAGCGCCCTGGTCGAGCACTGCACCGAGGCCGGCCACGCCGGGCTGACCCCGTCCGATGTGCCGCTGGCCGAGCTGGACCAGGCCGGCCTGGATGCGCTGCAACTGGACGCCAGCACCGTCGAGGACATCTACCCGTTGTCGCCGATGCAGCACGGCATGTTGTTCCACTCGCTCTACGACCAGGCGGGCGGTGACTACATCAACCAGATGCGCGCCGATGTACAGGGCTTGGATGTGGCGCGCTTCCGGGCCGCCTGGCAGGCCACCATCGAGGCCCACGCGATCCTGCGCACCGGCTTGCGCTGGCAGGGCGAGCTGACCCGGCCGCTGCAGGTGGTGCAGCGTCAGGTGCAGGTGCCGTTCACCGAGGTGCGCTGGGATGGTCAGGTGCCGGACGGTGCACGGCTCGATGCCTTGGCACGCGAAGCCCGTGAGCAAGGTTTCGACCTGGAGCAGGCGCCGTTGCTGCGTCTGTTGCTGGTGGGCAACGGTGCCAACAGCCATCACCTGATCTTCACCAGCCATCACATCCTGATGGACGGCTGGAGCACCGCGCAATTGCTGGGCGAGGTGCTGCAGCGCTATGCCGGCCAGGCCATCGCGGCGCCGTCCGGGCACTACCGCGACTACATCGGCTGGCTGCAGCGGCAGCCGGCGCAGGCCCGCGAGGCGTTCTGGCGCCAGCAACTGGACGGTCTGCAGGCCCCGACCTGGCTGTCGCGTGCCTTGCCTGCGCCGCAGCCTGGCGGGCAGGGCGGTTATGCCGATCATCATGCCGGCCTCGATGCCCAGGCCATGACGCGCCTCGGCGTGCTGGCGCGCCAGCACAAGGTGACCGTCAACACGCTGGTGCAGGCCGCCTGGCTGTTGCTGTTGCAGCGCTATACCGGGCAGCGCAGCGTGTGCTTCGGCGCCACCGTGGCGGGTCGCCCGGCCGAGCTCAAGGGCATCGAGCAGCAGATCGGTCTGTTCATCAATACCCTGCCGGTGATCGCCGCGCCCGATCCACAGGAAACGCTGGCGCAGTGGTTGCAGACGGTCCAGGGCGTCAACCTGGCCCTGCGCGAGCACGAGCACACACCGTTGTTCGAAATCCAGCGGTGGGCCGAGCAGGGTAGCCAGGGCCTGTTCGACACCTTGTTGGTGTTCGAGAACTACCCCATCGCCGAGGCCCTGGAGCAGGGCGGCGACCAGAGCCTGCGCTTCAGCGCGGTACGTGCCCACGAGCAAAGCAACTACCCGCTGACCCTGGCGGTGGCCGCCGGGCGGGAGTTGACGCTGCATTTCAACTACGACCGCACACAGTTGCGCGACAGCGCCGTCGAGGGCGTGGCGCGTCACCTGCTGCACCTGCTGGAGCAGTTCTGTGCCGACGCTCAGGCACCGTTGCACCAGTTGACCTTGCTGGAGGGCCGTGAACGGACCCGTATCGAACGGCAGTGGAACGCCACTGGCCTGGACTTCGACCGCAGCCAGTGCATCCATCACCTGATCGAAGCCCAGGTACGTCGCACGCCGCAGGCGTTGGCCGTGATCTGGGGCGACGAACAGCTGGACTACGCCACCCTCAACGCCCGCGCCAACCGCCTGGCCCGCCACCTGGTGAGCCTGGGTGTCGCCCCCGAAATGCGGGTCGGCGTGGCCTTGCCGCGCGGCATGTCGATGTTGGTAGCGCTGCTGGCGGTGCTCAAGGCCGGTGGTGCTTATGTGCCGCTGGACCCGGACTATCCGGCCGAGCGCGTCAGTTACATGCTCGACGACAGCGCTGCCCGCATACTGATCAGCGAACGCGCGGTGCTCGATGCACTGGCGGTCGATGGCGCGTTCGCGAGCGTGCTGCTCGATGAGCTGAATCTGGACGGCGACGACAGTGACCTGCCAGCCCGCGCCGTGGCCGACAATCTGGCCTACGTGATCTACACCTCCGGTTCCACTGGCCGCCCGAAAGGCGTGGCCATTGCTCATCGCAACGTCGCCGCACTGGTGGCCTGGTCGCAGCAGGTCTACAGCCAGGCGGATATCCAAGGCGTGCTGGCCAGCACCTCGATCTGCTTCGACCTGTCGGTGTGGGAGCTGTTCGTGACCCTGGCCGGTGGGGGTTTCATCGTGGGGGCGCGCAATGCCCTGGAGCTGCCGGAGCTGGAAGCCCGGGATCGGGTGCGTCTGATCAACAGCGTGCCGTCGGCAGCCAGCGCCTTGCTGCGCGCCGGGCAGATGCCAGCGAGCGTACGCATCGTCAACCTGGCGGGCGAGCCGCTGAAGCAGTCGGTGGTGGAGGCGCTCTACGCGCTGGAGCACATCCAGCACGTCTACGACCTCTACGGCCCTTCGGAAGACACCACCTATTCGACCTGGACCCGCCGCGAAGCGGGCGGGCAGGCCAACATTGGCCGCCCGTTGCACAACACCGCCAGCTACCTGCTGGACGACGAACTGCAATCGGTGCCGGTCGGGGCGACGGCGGAGCTGTACCTGGCAGGCGAGGGCATCACCCGCGGCTACCTGCTGCGTCCGGGGCTGACCGCCGAGAAATACCTGCCGGACCCGTTCGCGTCGGACGGCTCGCGGCTGTACCGCACCGGCGACCTGGCGCGCTACCGCGAAGACGGTGTGCTGGAGTACGCCGGGCGTGTGGACCATCAGGTGAAGGTACGCGGCCTGCGTATCGAGCTGGGTGAGATCGAAGCGCGCCTGCAGGCTCATGCGCACGTCCGTGAAGTGGCAGTGATCGCGCATCAGGGCGAGCTGAGCACCCAGCTGGTGGGTTATGTCGTCGCTCCCGCGCTGCACGACAATGCCGAGCCGCTCAAGGCCTGGCTCAAGCAGACCCTGCCCGACTACATGGTGCCCACCCACTGGTTGTTCCTCGAACGTCTGCCGCTGACCCCCAACGGCAAGCTTGACCGCAAGGCGCTGACCGCGCCGCAGGCAACTGCCCCGACGCGCCAGGTAGCGCCGCGCAGCGTGCTGGAAAAACGCCTGGTGGCGATCTGGGAAGAGGTGCTGAAGGTTTCGCCGATTGGTGTGACCGACAACTTCTTCGAGCTGGGCGGTGATTCGATCATCTCGATCCAGGTGGTCAGCCGGGCGCGGCAAGTGGGTATTCGCTTCACGCCCAAGGCGCTGTTCCAGCACCAGACCGTCCAAGGGCTGGCGACCGTGGCCCAGGAAGGCGAGGGTGCGCAACTGATCGAGCAGGGCCCTTTGACTGGCGAGATGCCGCTGCTGCCGATCCAGCAAGCGTTCTTCGACACCGATATCCCCGAGCGTCATCACTGGAACCAGTCGGTGTTGCTCAAGCCGGCCCAGCCGCTGCACGCGGGTTACCTGGAGCAAGCGTTGCAGGCACTGGTTGCACACCACGATGCGCTGCGCCTGAGCTTCACCGAAAGCGAGACCGGCTGGCAGGCGCATTACCGTCCGCTTGGCGAGCAGCCGACTGATCTGTTGTGGCAGCGCACACTCAACGCTGCCGACGAACTGGAAGCCCTGGCCGAATCGGCCCAGCGCAGTCTGTCGCTGGGCGATGGCCCGCTGCTGCGCGCTGTGCTGGCCGATCTGCCGGACGGCAGCCAGCGCCTGTTGCTGGTGATCCATCACCTGGCGGTGGATGGCGTGTCGTGGCGCATCCTGTTCGAAGACCTGCAACTGGCCTTCGAGCAACTGAGCAGCGGCAAGCCCCTGGCCCTGCCGGGCAAGACCAGCTCGCAGCGCGACTGGGTCGAGCAACTGCGCCAGCACGCCAGCACGAATGCGCTGGAACAACTGGAGTACTGGCAGGCCCAGGGCCGCGAACTGAGCGCCGAATTGCCCTGGGACCGTGCCGATGGCGGCCAGCGCAATCGCGACGGCAGCACGCTCTACTCGCGACTGGACAAGCAGCAGACCCGCCGCTTGCTGCAGGATGCACCGGCCGCCTATCGCACCCAGGTCAATGACCTGCTGCTGACCGCCCTGGCCCAGGTCGTCTGCGCCTGGACCGGCCAGGCCCATGCGCTGGTGCAGCTGGAAGGCCATGGCCGCGAAGACCTGTTCGAGCACCTCGACCTGACCCGCAGCGTCGGCTGGTTCACCAGTGTGTTCCCACTGCGCCTGACCCCGGCGGCAGGCCTGGGCGACTCGCTCAAGCAGATCAAGGAGCAATTGCGCGCGGTCCCTGACAAAGGCCTGGGCTTTGGCGTGCTGTCGCAGCTTGCCGCGCCGCAGGTGCGCGAGCGATTGGCCGGCCTGCCGACCCCGTCGATCACCTTCAACTACCTGGGCCAGTTCGATGCCAGTTTCGCCAGCGGCGAGGCGGCGTTCTGGCTGCCCTGCGACGAGGCCCGTGGCGCCGAGCAACACCCCGACGCGCCCTTGGCCAACGCGCTGAGCGTCAATGGCCAGGTGTTCGATGGCGAGTTGAGCCTGGGCTGGACCTTCAGCGACGCACGTTTCGACAACCACACCATCCAGGCCCTGGCCGATGCCTATACCCAGGCGTTGCTGGCCTTGATCGAGCACTGCTGCCAACCGCAGGCTGGCGGCCTGACCCCTTCGGACGTGCCACTGGCCCGCTTGTCCCAGGCCCAGTTGGACGCCTTGCCACTGGCGGCTTCCAGTGTCCAGGACCTCTACCCGCTGTCGCCGATGCAACAGGGCATGTTGTTCCACAGCCTCTACGAGCAGGCAAGCGGCGACTACGTCAACCAGATGCGCGTGGACATCGAGGGGCTGGAGCCCACGCGTTTCCGCGATGCCTGGCAGGCCACGCTGCTCAGCCATGACATCCTGCGTACCGGTTTCCTCTGGCAAGGTGGGCTGAGCCAGCCGCTGCAGGTGGTGGCACGCCAGGTCGAAGTGCCGTTCGCGCTGCACGACTGGCAGGGCCGCGCCGACCAGGCTGGCGCACTGGACGCGCTGGCATTGGCCGAGCGTGCCCAGGGCTTCGACCTGGAGCAGGCGCCGCTGCTGCGGGTGCAACTGATCGCCACGGCGCCGGGCCGTCATCACCTGTTGTTGACCCACCATCACATCCTGATGGATGGCTGGAGCCATTCGCAGCTGCTCGGCGAAGTCCTGGCGCGCTACGCCGGTGAGGCGGTCGCCGCGCCGATCGGGCGCTACCGCGACTACATCGCCTGGTTGCAGGTGCAGGACGCCGAGGCGTGCGAGGCGTTCTGGCGCCAGCAACTGGCCGAGCTCGACGAGCCGACCCACCTGGCCCGTGCCATCCGCCAGGAGCCCCGAGCGGCCAGCGCCGCCCATGGCGACTACCGCATCGCCGTGGACGAGGCCGTCACTGCGCGCCTGGCGAACTTTGCCCGTGAGCAGAAAGTCACCCTCAACACCCTGGTACAGGCGGCCTGGCTGTTGCTGCTGCAGCGCTACACCGGCCAGGCGAGCGTGTGCTTCGGCGCGACGGTGGCCGGGCGTCCGGCGGAGTTGCCGGGTATGGAGCAGCAGATGGGGCTGTTCATCAACACCTTGCCAGTGGTCGCCACGCCGACGCCGCAACAGACCGTGGCCGACTGGCTGCAGGCCGTGCAGGCGCGCAACCTGGCGCTGCGCGAGTTCGAGCATGCGCCGTTGTACGAGATCCAGCGCCTGGCCGGGCAGGGCGGTGGCGCCCTGTTCGACACGCTGCTGGTGTTCGAGAACTTCCCGGTCTCTGAAGTGCTGGAGCAGGCGGCGCCCGAGGCGCTGCGCTTTGACGCGGTGAGCAACCACGAGCAGACCAGCTACCCGCTGACCCTGGCGGTCAACCAGGGGGCAAGCCTGCTGCTGCACTACAGCTACGACGGCGACAGCTTCGAGGCGGCGACCATCGAGCGCCTGGCCGTGCACCTGGGCCTGCTGCTGGAAGGCCTGGCCGTGTCGGCCACACGGGCCTTGGGCGAGGTGTCGATGCTCGACGCCCATGAGCGTGCCTTGCCGTTGGAGGTGTGGAACGCCACCGCTGTCGAGTACCCGCTGGAGCACAGCGTCCAGGCGCTGATCCAGCGTCAGGTCGAGGCCACGCCGGACGCCACGGCGCTGGTGTTCGGCGAGCGTCAGCTCAGCTACCGCCAGCTCGATGCCCTGGCCAACCAGTGGGCGCACCGCCTGCACGCGGCGGGCGTGGGCCCGGATGTGCTGGTGGGTGTGGCGGCCGAGCGCAGCGTGGAAATGGTCGTGGCGCTGCTGGCCGTGATCAAGGCTGGTGGCGCCTACGTGCCGCTGGACCCGGAATACCCTCGCGAGCGCCTGGCCTACATGATCGAGGACAGCGGCATCGGACTGCTGCTGACCCAGTCGCACCTGCGCGAGCAGTTGCCGCTGCCGCAGGGCCTGGAGTGCCTGCTGCTCGACCAGCCGCTGAGCGGTTATGCCGAGCACGCGCCGGAGATCGAGGTCACTGGCGAGAACCTGGCCTACGTGATCTACACCTCCGGCTCCACCGGCAAGCCCAAGGGCGCGGGCAACCGCCACCGGGCGCTGACCAACCGCTTGTGCTGGATGCAACAGGCCTATGGCCTGACTGCTGGGGACCGCGTGTTGCAGAAAACCCCGTTCAGCTTCGACGTGTCGGTGTGGGAGTTCTTCTGGCCACTGATGACCGGCGCTTGCCTGGTGGTCGCCGCGCCAGGGCTGCACCGCGACCCGGCGCAACTGATAGAGCTGATTCGCCGCGAGCGCATCACCACGCTGCACTTCGTGCCGTCGATGCTGCAGGCCTTCGTTGCCGACCCGGCGGTGGCGGGCTGCGACAGCCTGACCCGTATCGTTTGCAGCGGCGAGGCGCTGCCGGTGGATGCCCAGCGCCAGGTGTTCGACAAGCTGCCGAATGCCGGGCTGTACAACCTGTATGGCCCGACCGAAGCGGCCATCGACGTGACCCACTGGACCTGCCGCGAAGAAGGCCGCGACAGCGTGCCGATCGGCGAGCCCATCGCCAACCTGCAGACCTATGTGCTGGACGCTGGCCTAGGCCCGGTGGCGGTGGGTGTGGTGGGCGAGCTGTACCTGGGCGGCACCGGCCTGGCGCGCGGTTATCACCGCCGCCCTGGGCTGACCGCCGAACGCTTCGTCGCCAGCCCCTTCGGTGACGGCGAGCGGCTGTACCGCACCGGCGACCTGGCGCGCTACCGTGCCGACGGTGTGATCGAGTACATGGGGCGTATCGACCATCAGGTGAAGATTCGCGGGCTGCGCATCGAGCTGGGCGAGATCGAAGCACGGCTGATGGAGCAGGACGAAGTGCGCGAAGCCGTGGTGCTGGCGGTGCCGGGTGCCGGTGGCCTGCAACTGGCCGGTTATCTGGTGCCGAGCACGCCAGTGGCGGACGACGCGGCGGCCGAAGCCTTGCGCGCCACCTTGCGCGAGCGCCTCGGTGCGGTGCTGCCGGACTACATGGTGCCGGTACACCTGCTGCTGCTCGAGCAACTGCCGCTGAGCCCCAACGGCAAGCTGGAACGTCGTGCGTTGCCGTCTCCGGAGCTGGCCCAGGCCCGCTACGTGGCACCGCGCAGCGAGCGCGAACAACAACTGGCGCAGATCTGGAAGGACGTGCTGCAAGTACCGCAGGTGGGTCTGGACGATGACTTCTTCGCCCTCGGTGGACATTCGCTGCTGGCGACCCAGGTGATCGTGCGGATTCGCGAGCACCTGGGCATCGAGGTCCCGCTCAAGACCCTGTTCAACGCGCGGCACCTGGGCGAGTTCAGTGCTTCGGTGCAAGCACTGGATGTGGGCAACGATCCTTTGATGGATGAACTGGCTAAATCCTTGGAGGCCCTGGAACGTTTAACAGGAGATGAGCTTGAGAAGCTAATTTCTGAGTGAAGGGGAACCGGTGTGAAAGCGTTGATTGAAAGGGTGGGCGAGCTGTCGCCGAAGGAACGCAAGGCCTTGGCGGTGATGCTCAAGCACAAGAACATCAATCTGTTCAGCGTCGCGCCGGTGTTCAAGCGTCAGCCCGAGGAACCGCAACTGTTGTCCTATGCCCAGGAGCGGCAGTGGTTCCTCTGGCAGATGAGCCCCGAGAGCAGTGCTTATCACATCAGTGCCGCCCTGAAGTTGCAGGGCGCGCTCGACATCGCTGCGCTCGATGCCAGCTTTGCCGCGCTGGTGGCCCGTCATGAAACCTTGCGCACCCGCTTCGTCCAGGATGACGAGCAGGTGCTGCAGGTGATCGATGCGCCGAACTGGGCCGGGATCGAGCAGCAGACCCTGGCCCTCGACGACGCGCCGCAACGACGCCAGGCGCAGTTGCAGGCGTGTGTCGAGGAGGAGATCCAGCGCCGTTTCGATCTGCAGGCCGGCCCGCTGTTGCGGGTCAAGCTGTTGCGGCTCGGCGAGCAGGAGCATGTGCTGGTGCTCACCCAGCACCACATCGTCACCGATGGCTGGTCGATGCAGGTGATGATCGACGAGCTGGTCCAGCTGTACGCCGCCGCGTGCGAAGGGCGGACCGTGCAACTGCCGGCGCTGCCGGTGCAGTACGCCGACTACGCCTTGTGGCAGCGCCAGTGGATGGAGGCCGGTGAGCAGGAGCGTCAGTTGGCCTACTGGACCGAACGCCTGGGTAGCGAGCATCCGGTGCTCGAGCTGCCGTTCGACCATCCGCGCCCGGCGGAGCAGAGCCTGCGCGGTGCGAGCCTTGAGGTGAAGCTCGAGGCGCAGCTGTGCCGTGAACTGCGCAGTGTGGCGCAGGCGCAGGGCGTCACACTGTTCATGCTGTTGCTGGCGTCGTATCAGGTCTTGCTGTACCGCTACAGTGGCCAGCGCGACCTGCGCATCGGCGTGCCGGTGGCCAACCGTAATCGCATGGAGACCGAGCGACTGGTCGGCTTCTTCGTCAACACCCTGGTGCAGCGCGTCGAGATCTCGGGGCAGACGACCGTGCGGGCGTTTCTCCAGCAGGTCAAGGCCGATGCCCTGGGCGCGCAGGCGCACCAGGACTTGCCGTTCGAGCAGCTGGTCGAAGCACTGCGCCCGCAACGTACCCTCAGCCACAGCCCGCTGTTCCAGGTGATGTTCAATCACCAGGGTGGTGCGGCGTTGGGCGCTGGCGGTGACGGCGCCCAGGCGTCCGGCCTGCGTATCGAAAACCTCAAGAGCGAGGGCCATACCGCCCAGTTCGACCTGACCCTGAACATTCTGGAGCAGGGCGATGCGCTGGATGCGCAGTTCACCTACGCCCTGGACCTGTTCGAACCGGCGACCGCGCAGCGCCTGGCCAGGCACTGGCAGAACCTGCTGCAGGCGATGGTCGCCAACCTCGACTGCACGCTGGACGACCTGCCGCTGATCGCTGCCGACGAAGTGCGCGACACCCTGGCGTGCTGGAACGCCACCGCAGTCGAGTACCCGCTGGAGCACAGCGTCCAGGCGCTGATCCAGCGCCAGGTCGAGGTCACGCCGGATGCCACGGCGCTGGTGTTCGGCGAACGTCAGCTCAGCTACCGCCAGCTCGACGCCCTGGCCAACCAGTGGGCGCACCGCCTGCAAACGGCGGGCGTGGGCCCGGATGTGCTGGTGGGCGTGGCGGCCGAGCGCAGCGTGGAAATGGTCGTGGCGCTGCTGGCGGTGATCAAGGCCGGTGGCGCCTACGTGCCGCTGGACCCGGAATACCCGCGCGAGCGTTTGGCCTACATGATCGAGGACAGCGGCATCGAACTGCTGCTGACCCAATCGCACCTGCGCGAGCAGTTGCCGCTGCCGCAGGGCCTGGAGTGCCTGCTGCTCGACCAGCCGCTGACCGGCTATGCCGAGCAAGCGCCGGTGATCGAGGTCACTGGCGAGAACCTCGCCTACGTGATCTACACCTCCGGCTCCACCGGCAAGCCCAAGGGCGCGGGCAACCGCCACCGGGCGCTGACCAACCGCTTGTGCTGGATGCAACAGGCCTATGGCCTGACTGCTGGGGACCGCGTGTTGCAGAAGACCCCGTTCAGCTTCGACGTGTCGGTGTGGGAGTTCTTCTGGCCGCTGATGACCGGCGCTTGCCTGGTGGTCGCCGCGCCGGGGCTGCACCGCGACCCGGCGCAACTGATCGAGCTGATTCGCCGCGAGCGCATCACCACGCTGCACTTCGTGCCGTCGATGCTGCAGGCCTTCGTCGCCGACCCGGCGGTGACGGGCTGCGCCAGCCTGACCCGCATCGTTTGCAGCGGCGAGGCGCTGCCGGTGGATGCCCAGCGCCAGGTGTTCGACAAGCTGCCGAATGCCGGGCTGTACAACCTGTATGGCCCGACCGAAGCGGCCATCGACGTGACCCACTGGACCTGCCGCGAAGAAGGCCGCGACAGCGTGCCGATCGGCGAGCCCATCGCCAACCTGCAGACCTATGTGCTGGACGCTGGCCTAGGCCCGGTGGCGGTGGGCGTGGTAGGCGAGCTGTACCTGGGCGGCACCGGCCTGGCGCGGGGTTATCACCGTCGTCCGGGGCTGACTGCCGAACGCTTCGTCGCCAGCCCCTTCGGTGACGGCGAGCGGCTGTACCGCACCGGCGACCTGGCGCGCTACCGCGCCGACGGGGTGATCGAGTACATGGGGCGTATCGACCATCAGGTGAAGATTCGCGGCCTGCGCATCGAGCTGGGCGAGATCGAAGCACGGCTGATGGAGCAGGACGAAGTACGCGAAGCGGTGGTGCTGGCGGTGCCGGGTGCCGGTGGCCTGCAACTGGCGGGTTATCTGGTGCCAAGCACGCCAGTGGCGGACGACGCGGCGGCCGAAGCCTTGCGCGCCACCTTGCGCGAGCGCCTCGGTGCGGTGCTGCCGGACTACATGGTGCCGGTACACCTGTTGTTGCTCGAGCAACTGCCGCTGAGCCCCAACGGCAAGCTGGAACGTCGTGCGCTGCCGCACCCTGCGGTCGGCCAGTCGAAACAGGCCTATGTCGCGGCGCAGAGCGCCGTGGAAAAGACCCTCGCCGGGATCTGGCAGGACGTGCTCAAGCTGGAGCAGGTCGGGGTCAACGACAACTTTTTCGAACTGGGTGGCGACTCGATCATCTCCATCCAGGTGGTCAGCCGTGCGCGGCAGGCCGGTATCCGCTTCACGCCCAAGGACCTGTTCCGCCACCAGACCATCCAGGGCCTGGCCGGTGCGGTGCGCATCGAGGCCGGGGGCCAGGAAGCCGAGCAGGGGCCGGTGACGGGTAGGGCGGGACTGCTGCCGATCCAGCACGCGTTCTTCGAGCTGCCGCTGGCGCAGCGCGCGCACTGGAACCAATCGGTGTTGCTGCAGCCGACCCGGGCGCTGGACGCCGATGCCCTGGAGCGCGCCTTGCAGGCGCTGCTGGTGCAGCATGACGCGCTGCGTCTGGGCTTCACCGAGGTGGACGGGCAGTGGCAGGCACAATTCCGTGAGGTGACCACGGTCGGTACGTTGCTGGAGCGGGTCGAGGGGGTACAGCCCGACGCCCTGCAAGCCCTGGGTGAGCGGGTGCAGCGCAGCCTCGACCTGGCCGACGGCCCGCTGGTCCGCGCCGTGCTGGTCACCCTTGCCGACGACAGCCAGCGCCTGTTGCTGGTGATTCACCACCTGGTGGTCGATGGCGTGTCGTGGCGGGTGTTGTTCGACGACCTGCAAAGCGCCTACCAGCAGAGCCTGGCTGGCCAGGCACCGGACCTCGGGCCACGCACCAGCTCGGTCAAGGCCTGGGCCGAGCGCCTGGAAAGCTATGCGCACAGCGAGCAGGGCCAGGCGGAGCTTGCGTACTGGGAGCGTCTGCGCGAGGTGCAGGTGCACTGGCCTGTAGCCGCGCCGACGCAACCTCTGCTTAATCGCGACGCCGCCACGGTGCAAGTGCGCCTGGATGCGGCCCTGACCCGACAATTGCTGCAGCAGGCGCCTGCGGCCTATCGCACCCAGATCAATGACCTGTTGATGACGGCCCTGGCGCGCACCCTGGTGGCCTGGACCGGTGACGAGCACGCCCTGGTGCAACTGGAAGGGCACGGGCGCGAAGCCTTGTTCGACGACATCGATCTGACCCGTACCGTCGGCTGGTTCAGTTCGATGTTCAGCGTGTGCCTGACGCCGGCTGCCGAGCTGGGGGCCTCGATCAAGCAGGTCAAGGAGCAACTGCGCGCCATTCCGCATCGCGGCGTCGGTTTCGGGGCGCTGCGTTACTACGGCGAGCCGCAGGTGCGTGCGCTGCTCGCGGCATTGCCGCAGCCGCGGGTGACCTTCAACTACCTGGGCCAGTTCGACGGCAGTTTCGCCGTGGACGATGGTGCGCTGTTCACCCCGGCAAACGAGTCTGCCGGGGCGGAGCAGGGCGAGGATGCACCGCTGGGCAACTGGCTGACGGTCAATGGCCAGCTGTATGGCGGCGAGCTGAGCCTGAACTGGATCTTCAGCCGTGCGCAGTTCGCCCCCGACGAGATTCAGGCCCTGGCCGAGCGCTACATCGAGCAGCTCGGCGCGTTGGTGCGCCACTGCGTGGAACTGCCGCTGCGCGGCGCGACGCCTTCGGATTTCCCGCTGTGCGGGCTCGATCAGGCCCAGCTCGAGCGCTTCCCCGGCCTGCTGGAGCAGGTCGAGGACATCTACCCGCTATCGCCGACCCAGCTGGGCATGCTGTTCCACACCCAGGAATCGGCGGCCAACCTGTACATCAACCAGACCAGCATCGAGGTCAAGGGCCTCGACGCCGAGGCGTTCATCGCCGCCTGGGCGCAGGTGGTGGCGCGCCACGAGATCCTGCGCACCGGTTTCTGGACCGCCAGCCACCTGGCCGAGCCGCTGCAGGTGGTCTACCGCCAGGGCAGCCTGCCGGCGCGCTGCCTGGACTGGCGCGAACGCACCGTCGAGCCAGGCGCCTTGCAGGCGCTGGCCGATGAGGATTGTGCGCGCGGCTTCGAGCTGCTCGAGGCGCCGCTGGCGCGCCTGAGCGTGGTGCGCCTGGATGACGACACCACGCAACTGATCTGGACCAGCCACCATATCCTCATGGATGGCTGGTCCAATTCGCGCCTGATGGGCGAGGTCTTCGAGTGCTATGCCGGGCATCCGCTGCCCACCAAGCGCGGGCATTTCCGCGACTATATCGGCTGGTTGCGCGCGCAGCCGGCGGCGCGCCAGGAAGCCTTCTGGCGCGAGCGCCTGGCAGGCCTGGAGGGGCCGACCAGCCTCAGCAGCAGCCTGCCGTTGCCGGCCGATGCGCAGGCTGAAGGCCATGCGGCGCTGTACCTGGACTGGGATGGCGCACGCACCCAACGCCTGCGCGAGGTCGCCCAGCAATTGCGGGTGACCCCCAACACGCTGGTGCAGGCGGCCTGGCTGTTGCTGTTGCAGCGCCATAGCGGGCAGCAGACCGTCTGCTTCGGCGCCACGGTGGCCGGGCGCCCGGCGGAGTTGGCAGGCTCGGGTGAGATGCTCGGCCTGTTCATCAACACCTTGCCGATCGTCCAGACCCTGTCCGACCAGCAGCCGCTGGACCAATGGCTGCAGGCCCTGCAGGCCTGGAACCTGGAGGTGCGCGACCACGAGCACACGGCGTTGGCCGATATCCAGCGCTGGGCCGGGCAGGGCGCCGGTGGCCTGTTCGACAGCATCATCGTGTTCGAGAACTACCCGGTGGACGAGCGCCTGGCCCAGGCCCAGGACCAGCAGTTGCAGTTCGGCCAGGTGAGCACGCGTGACGTGACCAACTACGCCATGGACCTGGCGGTGCACCTGGGCACGACCCTGAAGATCGAGTTCCTCTATCTGGTCGGGCGTTTCACGCCGGCCAGCGTCGAGCAGATCCTCGCCAGCTTCGAGACCTTGCTGCAGGCGATGCTCGACCAGCCGCAGGCCCGGCTTGGCAATCTCGGTTTGCTCGATCAGGCCGGACAGCGCCAGTTGCTCGAGGCCAACCGCCTGGGCGGACAGGCGCCGACGGCGCTGCTGGGCGAGCAGATCGCCCGCCACAGCCGTGAGCGTCCGACGCAGGTCGCGCTGGTGTGTGCCGGTCGCCAGTTGACCTACGCCCAACTCGAACAGCGGGCCAGCCGCCTGGCCGAGTTGCTGGTGGCGCAAGGTGTCGGCCCGGAAGTGCGGGTGGGCGTGGCCCTGCAGCGCTCGGTGGACATGGTGGTGGCGTTCTACGCGGTGATGAAGGCCGGTGGCGCCTACGTGCCGCTGGACATCGACTACCCCCGCGAGCGCCTGGACTGGATCCTGCAAGACAGCAACGCTGCCCTGATCCTCACCGAGCACAGCGTGCAGGCACGCCTGCCGCAGCGCGAGGGGGTGAACTGGCTGCCCCTCGACAGCCTTGACCTCGATGCTGCGGGCATCACCCGTGGCGCCGCGACGGTGTCGCCCGACAACCTGGCCTACCTGATCTACACCTCGGGTTCGACCGGCAAGCCCAAGGGTGTGGCGGTCACCCATGGCCCACTGGCCATGCACTGCGCGGCGATCGCCGAGCGCTACGAGATGGACGCGCGCACCCGCGAGCTGCTGTTCATGTCGTTCGCCTTCGACGGCGCCCAGGAGCGCTGGCTGTCGACCCTGAGCAATGGCGGCTGCCTGGTGATCCGCCCGGGCGAACTGTGGACGCCTGAACAGACCTGGCAAGCGCTGCATGCCGAGCGCATCGACATCGCCTGCTTCCCGCCAGCCTACCTGCAACAACTGGCCGAGTACGCCGAAGGCCGCGAGCCGCCGGCAGTGCGCATCTACTGCTTCGGTGGCGATGCGGTGGCCCAGGCCAACTACGACCTGGTGCGCCGCAACCTGCGCCCGCAGGCGCTGACCAATGGCTACGGCCCGACCGAAACCGTGGTCACGCCGCTGCTCTGGCGCGTTGCCGCCAACCAACCGTGCGAGGCGGTGTACGCACCGATCGGCACCCGCGTCGGCGAGCGTACCTTGTATGTGCTGGACGCTGCACTCAATCCGGTGCCGGACGGGGTTGCCGGTGAGCTCTACATCGGCGGTGAGGGCCTGGCGCGCGGCTACCATCAACGTCCGGATGTGACGGCCGAGCGTTTCGTCTGTGACCCGTTCGCGCAGGCGGGCGGGCGTCTGTACCGCACTGGCGACCTGGTGCGCCGTCGCGCCGATGGCGTGTTCGACTATCTCGGCCGCCTCGACAACCAGGTCAAGGTCCGCGGTTTCCGTATCGAGCTGGGCGAGATCGAGGCGCGCCTGCGTGGGCGGGCCGAGGTACGCGATGCCGTGGTGGTCGCGCGGGAGGTCAATGGCAGCAAGCAACTGGTCGCCTACGTGGTGGCCGAGGCGGGTGACAACCTGGCCGAAAGCCTGCGTGCGCACCTGGCCGATGAGCTGCCGGACTACATGGTCCCGGCGCAGATCATCCTGCTCGCAGCGCTGCCGCTGAGCGCCAACGGCAAGCTCGACCGCAAGGCCCTGCCTGACCCGCAGTTCAAGGCGCGTGAGCACGTGCCGGCCAGCACCCCGCAGGAACAGGCGCTGGTGCGCATCTGGCAGGAGGTGCTGGAGCTCGACCAGGTCGGGATCACCGACAACTTCTTCGAACTGGGCGGCGACTCGCTGCGCGTGCTCAAGGTGCTGGGCAAGGTCCGCGCGGCACCTGAGCTGGGCCTGAGCCTGAAGCTGCGCGACATCATGAGCAAACCGACCATCGCCCAACTGTGCGGCAGCGAACGCAAGCCGCAGGCGCCGGATCCGCTGTTGGCGCTCAACCGTATCGTCGACGGCAGCTCGCCGCTGTTCTGCCTGCATGCCGGCTTCGGCACGGTGTTCGACTACGAGCCGCTGGCCCGCCACCTGGATGGGCAGTGCACGGTCTATGGCCTGCAATGCCGTATGCTCCTGGACCGCGAGTGGCAGGACAGCTCGTTGGCGGCAATGGCTGGCGACTACGCCCAGGTCGTGCTGCGCAAGCAGCCTGAAGGGCCGCTGCGGCTGTTGGGCTGGTCGCTGGGTGGGCCGTTGGCGGTGCTGGTGGCCGCCGAGCTGATCCGCCTTGGCCGCGAAGTCAGCCTGCTGGGGTTGGTGGACAGTTACCTGCCGGGGCTGGCCGCAGCGGGCGGCGACTGGCGTGACGACTTCCACGGTTTCGTGGCGGTCACCCTGGGCGATGCGCCCGCAGCGGCGCTCGACCCCGCAACGCTGACGCAACTGGACGCCGATGCGTTGGCGGTGCAGATCGGGCAACTGCGCGAGCAGGGCAGCACCTCCGAGGTGTATGCCCGAATCGAGGCACAGGACCTGGCCCACACCTTCGTCGTGGCCATGCGCCTGAAAGCCCTGGGTGAGGCCTTGCACAGCCTGCCGGCGGTGGCGGCCGAGGCGCGCTGCTGGTGGGGCGAAGGCGTCGGCAGCCGCGAGCGTGCCAGTTTCGAAGCGGCGCTCGGGCAGTGCCAGGCCAGTGCGGTGGTGGCGGCAGGGCACTTCGAATTGCTGCAGCACCCCAGCGTACTGGCGGATATCCGCGACAGCCTGGCCCCGACGTTCAGTCATTGAAACCTCGGGCGCCCGCCGCACAGGGGGGCGCCCGTATCGCGTCTTCCGAGGATTTTCCCAATGTCTCTGCATCCTGACCTGGCCGGTTTTCTCGAACTGGTCGAACTGGGCCGACTGACCGGTGCCAGCCAACCCATGCACCAGATGAGCGTCGAGCAGGCCCGTGCCGAATTCGAGCGCAGCTCCCAGGTGCTCGACCCGAGCCCGCCTGATGACCTGCAGGTCGAGCACCTGCAGATGGTGGATGGTGACGGCCAACCGCTGCCGGCACGCTTGTACCGTCGGCAGTCACCGCTGGACGGTCTGCAGCCGGTGCTGTTGTATTTTCACGGTGGCGGCTATGTGGTCGGCAGCCTGGACTCCCACGATGCGGTATGTCGCCGCCTGGCGATGTGCAGCGATTTTGCGGTCCTCGCGCCAGCCTACCGCCTGGCGCCGGAAGCACCCTTCCCGGCGGCTGCGGACGATGCCCTGGCCAGTGCCCGCTGGCTGGTGGAGCACGGCGAGGCGCAGCGCCTGGATGCCCGCCGGGTGGTGGTCAGTGGCGACAGCGCGGGAGCCAGCCTGGCCATCGTCGTCGCCGCCGTGGCCGCGCAGCAGCCGGAGAAGGCGGTGTTGCGTCCGTTGGCGCAGTTGCTGTTTTATCCGGTCACCGATATCAGCTGCCAGCGGCCGTCCCATGGGAAATATGCCGAGGGTTACCTGCTCGAGAGCGAAACCCTGGAATGGTTCTACCGGCACTACGTGCGTGACGCATCGCAGCGCCTCGATTGGCGGGTGTCGCCGTTGCACCTGACGGCGCTCGAAGGGCTGGCGCCCACCTGGATGGCCCTGGCCGGGCATGATCCTTTGCTCGATGAAGGTGTTGCCTGGGCGCATGCCCTGGAAAAGGCCGGCGTGCCGCTGCAGTGGCGGGTGGAAGAGGCACTGACCCATGATTTCCTGCGGATGCAGGGGATGGTCGAGGCCGTGGAGGGGATTTATGCCGAAGTGGGGCGCTGGTTGAAGGCGGTCGGCGCAGGTTGTCAATCAAACGGTAATATCTGATAGCCATATTGGCCGGCCATCAACAATCACAATGGTCGCCCCAACATGCATTTCACGCCGCACCGTCTGGCCCTGTGTGTCGCCCTGGCCAGTGCTGCCCTGGCCGCCAACGCCACCGATTACCAGGTTGGCAATGCCAGTACCAGCACGCTGGAACTCAAGAAGGGCGACACGCTCAAGGTGACGCCGACCGGCAGCATCGTCTCGGGTGCCGACGACGGGGTGATCCTGCCCAAGCAGACCAGTGGCACCACGGTCAGCGTCGACAATGCCGGGATCATTCGCTCCACCGTGGCCCGTGGTATCGATACCAAGGATGGCGGCACCGACCAGAGCTTCTTCGTCATCACCAACCGTGCCGGGGCGCTGATCCAGGGTACCAACGACGGTATCCGTTTCCAGACCAACCCCAGCGCGGGCGGCAGCCTCAAGATCAGCAACGCCGGGACCATCGAGTCCATCACCGATGGCCAGGCCATCGATCTGGAGGCCCTCAACAACCCAGGCTTCAGCACCACCCTGGTGAACGAGGCGAGCGGCGTGATCCACGCCGTGGGCAACGACGCGATCAAGACCGGCTCCAACGCCACCATCACCAACTACGGGCGTATCTATACCGACACCGCGCCCCAGGATGCCAAGGGCCTGGACCAGAAATACGACGGCATCAAGATCGGCACTTCGACCGGCGTCACCGTGTACAACTACGGCAGCATCAGTGCCGACCGTCACGGCATCGACCTCAAGACCGACGCCACCCTCTACAACTATGCCGGTGCCAGCGTCACCGGGCGCAACGGCTCGGGCTTCGGCTCCGACGGTACCGGCACTGTGTACAACTGGGGCACCATCACCGGTGCCATCGCCGACGGCAAGATCAATGGCGATGGCGATGGCGTCGATATCGACTTGATCGGCCACATTTACAACGCCGGCACCATCCAGGGCCTGGGCGCCAAGGGCGTGGACAGCGGCGGGAGGCCCAACGGCAGCGAAGGCATCGCCATGGGCGGCGGTACGGTCACCAACACCAGCACCGGCCTGATCCGCAGCGTCGACAACGGTATTTTGGTGGACGACGGTGCCGAAGGTTCGGGTGTCGGCGCCACCACCATCGACAACGCCGGCACCATTCGTGGTGAGCGTGGCTTCGGCATCAAGCTGATCGGCAACTTCGATGACACCGTGATCAACAGCGGCACCATCAGCGGCGGCAACGGCCTGGCATTGAGCATGGGCGGCGGCGACGACCGCCTGATCGTGCGTACCGGTGGGGTGTTCAATGGCCTGGTGGATGCGGGCGATGGCGTCGATACGCTGCAGCTCGAGGGCAGTGGCCAGTTCGGCAACAGCGCCAACTTCGAGAAGCTGTTGGTCTCCGGGGGCACCTGGACGCTGAGCAGCGTCAACGATTTCAGCCAGGGTGGCGAGATCACCCAGGGCGCGGCGCTGGTCAACCAGGGCAGCGTGCTCGGCAGTTTGCGGGTAGACCGGGGGGCGACCTACGCGGGCGGTGGTGTGGTCGGTGGCCTCGACGTCAGGGGCACGATGCTGACCAACACCGGGCTGGGCGTGGCCACGGTCAAGGGCGACCTGAAGTTCGACTCGGGCGCCAGCCTGGTCTATGGCGTCAACGCCGACGGCAGCAGCGCGCCGATCAGCGTCACCGGGACCGCCAGTCTGGGCGGCGCCACCCTGCGCATCCAACCGACCCCCGGCCAGTATCCCTGGCAGAGCCAGTACACCGTGCTCAACGCCGGTGCGATCAACGGCACCTTTGGCCAGGTCACCAGTGACTACGCCTTCCTCACCCCGAAACTGAGCTACAGCAGCCAGTCGGTGGGCCTGACCTACACCCGCAACGATGTCGCCTTCGACCAGTTCGCCCGCAGCGCCAACGCTGGCGCTGCGGCGCGCAGCCTGGCCAGCCTGGGCAGCGGCAGTGCGCTGTACAGTGCGCTGCTCAATACCTCGAACGCCAGCGCAGGCAATGCCATCGAGCAGCTGTCGGGCAGCAACACCGCCAACCTCGCTGCGGCCACCCTGGCCGGTAGCGCCCAGGTGGGCAGCACCATGCTCGGCGCCTTGCAGTCGATGGGCAGCAATGCCGGGTTGCTGGTGGGCCTGGATCAGCAGGACACCCCGGTGCTCGCTGCCACCGGCCTGCCCCAGGGCGTGCGCAACCTCAACGACCCGAACGCCCAGGGGCGAGTGTGGGGCCAGGCGCTGGGCAGCTACGGCAAGGTCGATGGCAGCCACGGCGCCAGCAGCCTGGAACAGCGCACCGGCGGCGCGGTGATGGGCCTGGACTGGGCGGTGGGCAGCGACTGGCGCCTGGGCGTGCTGGGCGGCTACTCGCGCACCCGTCTGGACGCCAGCGGCCTGGACGGCAAGGTGCGCAGCTGGCATGCCGGCGTCTACGCCCAACGCCAGAGTGGCCCGCTGGCCCTGCGCCTGGGCGCGGCGTACAGCAGCCATGACGGCGACAGCAAGCGCAGCGTGGCCTTCGATGGCTTCGATGAGCGCCTGAAGGGCAACTACGATGCCGACAGCCAGCAGGCCTTCGCCGAGCTGGGCTATGCCCTGGGCAGCGGGCGCCTGAGTGCCGAGCCTTTCGCCAACCTGGGCTACCAGCGCTATCACCGCGACAGCTACCGCGAGAAGGGCGGCGATGCTGCGTTGGCGGTGGATGCCGACACGCAGGACAACGTCACCAGTACCTTCGGCGTGCGCATCGCACACCTGGGGCAACTGGACAACGGCATGAGCCTGACGCCCCGCGCCAGCCTGGGCTGGCGCCACACCTATGGCAACCTCGACACCCGCACGCGCCAGGCGTTCCTGGCCGGCGGCGATGCGTTCAGCGTCCAGGGCAGTGCGCTGGACCGTGACAGCCTGGTCGTCGAGGCCGGGCTGGAGCTGGGACTCAGTGCACGGCAGAGTGTGGGCCTGGGCTACAACGGCGAGTTGGGCAGCAATGCGCGTAATCACGCCGTGATGGGGCAATGGCAGTTGAAGTTCTGATCGCCCGTCGATGCACTTGAAGCCGGGGCCGCAAGGGCCCCGGCAGCGTTTCAGCGCAGGTCGTGCTCCAGCGACTTCCACAGCTCGAGCATGGTCGGGTTGCTGTTGCCGATCGAGCGGAATGACCAGATTTCCAGTTCCGCGCTCCACTCGTCCCCGCCTGCGCGCACCAGCCGACCGCTGGCCAGTTCCTCCTCGACCGCCGACTCCGGCAGCCAGGCGATGCCATAGCCTTCGCGGGCCATGCGCATCAGGTGCATGGCCATGTCGGCTTCGTAGAAGCGCTTGAGGTGAGGTTGCGCGTTGCCCTGCAGCAGCACATCCACCACCCGCCCGAGAAACGAGGTAGAGGTGTAGGCGAGGTAGGGGATGGGCTTGCCCGCTGCCCCCGGCAGGGCGAACAGCGGGCGCCCATCTGCGTCGGGCGCCGACACCGGGAAGAAGGCATCGCTGCCCAGGCGCAGGCCGACGAACTTGTCACGGTCGAGGATGATCGGTGCACGCGCGTGGCTGTAGCCGATCATCAGGTCGCAGCTGCCTTCGGCCAGGGCGATGACCGCCTCCTGCACGTTGGCGGCCAGCACCCGCGCATTGAAGTAGCCGTAGCGGCGCTGGAAACCGGCGAACCAGGTGGGCAGGAAGGTCATCGACAGGGTGTGCCCGGCCACCACCTGGATCGAGCGCCCGGGCATGCGCTCGCCACGGCGCAGCGCCGAGCGCAGGTCATGGAAGATCGACAGCGCGTCTCGGCCTTCGTCGCAGAAGGTCTTGCCGGCGGCGGTCAGTTGCACCGGATAGGTGCTGCGGTCGACCAGCTCGACGCCGACCCATTCCTCCAGCGAGCGAATGCGTCGCGACAGCGCGGACTGGGTGATGCAGCGGATCTCGGCCGCGCGGGAAAAGCTCTTGGTCTCGGCGATGGCCAGCAGGTCATCGATCCATTTGGTCTGCATGGTGGTGGGCCTGTGGTTGGTGCGCAGACTCTGCAGCCGCACCCTGTGGGAGCGGGCTTGTCCCGCGATCGGGCGCGTAGCGGCCGCAAGCCAGGCAACCGAGGTCTTTCTGATGTAACTCGGTGTCCGGTGTTATGGCCGCTGCGCGCCCAATCGTGGGACAAGTCGCAGCGGCGAACCGCCGCTGCTACAGGTTAGTGGGGCGGTTCAATGCCGGATTTTATCCTCGCTTCGCCGCGAATTCACCGCCATTCGACAACTATGCGAATTACGCATGAACCCATCGCGCATCCTCATCAACTGCCCCGACCGTGCGTCGTAGCCTGTTGCTGTCCCTCCCGCATTCGACAGACAGAGGTCGAGATGAATAACAAGAAACTACCCCGTTACATCGCCGTGGCGATCCTGCTCGGCATCGTCGTCGGCTGGCTGTGCAACACCTACGCAGGCTCCGCGGACGCCGCCAAGCAGATTGCCGGTTACTTCAGCCTGGTCACCGACATCTTCCTGCGCATGATCAAGATGATCATCGCCCCGCTGGTGTTCGCCACCCTGGTCGCAGGGATCAGCAGCCTGGGTAATTCCGGCTCGGTGGGACGCATCGGCCTGCGCTCGATGATCTGGTTCGTCAGCGCCTCGGTGTTCTCCCTGGCCCTGGGCATGCTGCTGGTCAATCTTTTCCAGCCTGGCGCCCACCTGAACCTGAGCGTGGAATCGGGCCAGGCAGTGAGCGCTGTGGCGGTCAACGCCGGGGACTTCAGCCTCAAGACCTTCATCAGCCATGTGTTCCCGCGCAGCATCGCCGAAGCCATGGCCAACAACGAGATCCTGCAGATCGTGGTGTTCTCGCTGTTCTTCGGGCTGGCGCTGGCGTTCGTCAAGCAACGTGGCAACACCCGTATCGGCGAGCTGGTGGACGAGCTTGCCAAGGTGATGTTCCGCATCACCGACTACGTGATGATGTTCGCCCCGGTCGGCGTCTTCGCCGCGCTGGCCGCCGCCGTCACCACCCAGGGCATTGGCCTGCTGTTCGACTACGGCAAGCTGATCGGCCAGTTCTACCTGGGCATCCTGCTGCTGTGGATGGTGCTGTTCGCGGTGGGCTACGGCTTCCTCGGGCGCCCGGTTTTCACCCTGGGCAAGTTGATCCGCGAGCCGGTGCTGCTGGCGTTCTCCACTGCGAGCAGCGAGTCGGCCTACCCCAAGACCATCGATGCGCTGGAGAAATTCGGTGCACCCAAGCGTGTGTCGAGCTTCGTCCTGCCGCTGGGCTACTCGTTCAACCTCGACGGCTCGATGATGTACCAGGCCTTCGCGATCATGTTCATCGCCCAGGCCTACAACATCGAGCTGAGCTTTACCCAGCAAGTGCTGATCCTGTTGACCCTGATGGTCACCAGCAAGGGCATGGCCGGTGTGGCGCGGGCCTCGGTGGTGGTGGTCGCGGCGACGCTGCCGATGTTCCACCTGCCCGAGGCCGGGCTATTGCTGATCCTGGCCATCGACCAGTTCCTCGACATGGGCCGTACCGCGACCAACGTGGTGGGCAACAGCATCGCCACGGCGGTGATCGCCGACCTCGAACGGCGCCATGAGGATGCCCCGACGCCTGTCGAACCTGCGCTGAAACCTGCCACCCACGCCTGATCCGGACCGTCCCATGATAAGCCCACGCAAGACCGCCAACGCGCGCACCCTCGGCATCATCGGCGGCCTCGGCTCGCTGGCCGGTGGCGATCTGTTCCTCAAGCTGCTCAAGAGCCAGCCCCTGCTGGCCGAACAGGGCCGCTACCACCTGCTGTTCGAGCAGCACCCCTTCAAGGACCTGGCGTTGCCGCTCAGCGCGGGCGCGAGCATGACCTCGCGCAAGCTCTACGTGTTCCAGGTCTGCCAGGGCTATGCCGACAGCGGTGCCGACGCCGTGCTGGTGCCGTGCTTCGCCAGCCATACCTTCATCGACGAACTGCGCGCCGAGCTGCAGATCGCCATCGTCGACCTGATGGCGGCGCTCAAGGCCCATGTGGCGCACATCGCCCCGCCCGGCGCGCGCCTGGGGGTGCTGGCTTCGGACTATGTGCGTGCCTCGGGGTTGTTCGAGCGGCATCTTGCCGACGACTACGAACTGATCCATCCCTCGCCGGTGCAACAGGCGGCGTTGATGGAGGCGGTGTACGGGCCTGCAGGCATCAAGGCCGGACATCTGGATGGGGTGGCGCTGGAGCTGCTGCATCAGGTTTGCCTGGAGCTCGAGGGCCAGGGCGCGACGCTGTTGCTGCCGGGCATGACCGAGCTGTCGTTGCTGGCGCCAGAGCTGATGCGCCGTGGCATTCACTGCATCGATGCCAACCAGGTGTATGCCGACTTCGCCAGCGCCACCGATTCGGTGCCCAGCCTTGCGCCGTTCAAGCTGGGGATCGTCGGTGGCGTGGGGCCGGCGGCGACCGTGGATTTCATGGGCAAGGTAGTGAAGAACACTCCGGCCGGGCGTGACCAGGACCATATCAGGATGGTGGTCGAGCAGAACCCGCAGATTCCCGATCGCACCGCCAACCTGCTGCGCCAGGAGGCCGACCCGACCGTGGCGATGTACTCGACCTGCCGCCGCCTGGAAGAGGAGGGCGCCGATGCCATCGCGATCCCGTGCAACACCGCGCATGCCTATGTCGAGCGGATCCAGGAGCATCTGGCGGTGCCGATCGTCAACATGCTGAGCGAGACCATCGATTTCATTCTGCACCGCTATGGTCGTGAGGTGCGGGTGGGGCTGCTGGCGACCTCGGGCACGTTGCAGAGTGGGGTCTATCACGCGGCGGCCGAACGCGTCGGCCTGTCGTTGCTGGTGCCGGACGATGCGGCGCAGGCGCGGGTGATGCGTGCGATCTATGGTGAGGAAGGCGTCAAGGCGGGGTTTACCGAAGGGCAGTGTCGGGAAGACCTGCTGGCAGGCGCCGGGCAACTGGTCGGGCAGGGCGCGCGGGTGTTGATCCTGGGTTGTACCGAATTGCCGTTGATTCTGGCCCAGGCCGATGGCTTCCCCATCGACGGGGTACAGGTGGCACTGGTGGACCCGACCGATGTGCTGGCGCGCCGCTGCGTGGCGTTGGCGCGAGGGCTGAGGTAAGCGCAGCGGGCATGCCCGCTGCCGCAGGAGGTGCTGTGGTCAGTTTTGGTAATCGCGCCCCTCGCGATCCAGTTGCCGGATCAACGCATCCCAGTGCCGCTGGATCCCTTCGCCAAGCCCGTCGGAAAAGCGCTTCGACTGCTCATGCACCTTGGCAATCGCCGCCGGGGAGGTGTACTGCAGCTGGTCGTTGCCACCGGCCTGGGCGGCGATCTGGATGTTGCAGGCGCGCTCCAGGCCGTGCAGCTCACGGAAGGCATGCTCGACGCTGATGCCGCCGGTGAGCAAGCCGTGATTGCGCAGGATCAGGATATTGCTTTGCCCCAGGTTGGCCACCAGGCGCTGCTGTTCATCCAGGTCCAGCGCGACGCCCTCGTAGTCGTGATACACCACGCGGCTGTAATAGGCCAACGCATGCTGGGAGACCGGCAGCAGGCCGTCACGCTGGGCAGACACCGCCGCGCCATCGCGGGTGTGGGTGTGCAATACGGCCTTGAGGTCGGGGCGGGCGCGGTGGATCGCGCTGTGGATGACGTAGCCGGCCTGGTTGATGCCCAGGCCCAGCGGGTCGTCGATGATCGTGCCGTCGACATCCACCTTGACCAGGTTCGACGCGGTGATTTCGTCGAACAGCAGGCCGAAGGCGTTGATCAGGAAGTGCTCGTCCGGGCCGGGAACCCGTGCCGAGAAATGCGTGTAGATGTGATCGGTCCAGCGGAACAGGGCCGCCAGGCGATAGGCGGCGGCGAGCTTGACCCGCACCTCCCATTCCTCGGCGCTGACCCGTAGGCGCACGGCCTCCTGGCTGGGAGGTACGACGGACAGTGAACTCATGCGGTGCTCCAGTGCAAGCAGTACGGTGTGAACAGGACCGTAGGCGTCTGGCGCAACGCTGTAAAAGTCTTTTTGGTTCTATGCTAATTATTCGTTTTAAGAATTATCTTTTTTATTTTTATGCAAGGTGATCATTTAGCCGGGTCAGCTCGCTGCGCTGTTCAGGCGGGTGCCTGCCACGGCGCCGAACAGCTCCACCGGCTCCTGGAGGTTGCCCAGGTAGCGTGGATGGAACAGCCACAGGTCGACTTGCGGCTTGAAATCGCTGACGTTGACGATGTCCAGCAGGTCTCGATGGCGACTGGCAAGCAACAGCGGTTCGGGCACCAGGCCCAGGCCCTGGCCGTTGGCGACCAGCCCCAGTTGCAACTCGGTGCCGAAGGTTTCGAGGTTGATCGACAGTGACAACCCCTGTTCGCTCAATGCGCGCTGCAGCCCGGCGCGAAAGCCGCAACCATCGGGGTTGAGCACCCAGCCGCGGGTATAGCAGTCGCGCAACTTGTAGCTGCGCTTGCCGGCGCTGCCCTTGGCCGCGACCACCCGCAACGGCATACGCGTGATGGAATGGCTGGCGATGCCCTCGGGGAAGATCTTGCCCGGTGGGAAGAGGGCGGCAGCGGCATCCAGCTCGCCGTTTTCCATGCGCGCGATCAGGCTGCTGCCCCAGCCGCTGGTGACCTGGGTGCGCAGCTCAGGGTAGGCCTGGCGGATCTGCGCCAGGGCCTCGAGCAGCACCACATCGCCCAGTGTCTGCGGCACGCCCAGGCGCAGGGTGCCGGACGGCGCGCCATCGTTGGCCACCAGTTCGCGCAGGGCGTCGATTTCACGCAGGATGGCCTTGCACTGCTCGTACACACGCAGGCCCATGGGCGTGGGCTTGAGTGGCTTGGTGTTGCGGTCGAGCAAGGTGGCGCCGAGGTCTTCCTCGAAGTTCTGCACGCGCCGGGTGATGGCCGGCTGGGTCAGTTGCAGCGCTTCGGCGGCAAGGTTGGTCGACTGGCAACGGATGACGGCCACGAAGGCGTCCATGTCATCGATTTTCATATTCGGCGCTCACATATTGAGACTGGAGGACATACCCGCAGAGCATAATCCTGATGGTCGGGATTGTCACAGTTCGATGAGTGAGGCAAGCAGGGCGGCGCTCGCCGCCCCGGGCGAGCGTCAGCGGGCGTTGCGCGCCCGTGCCACCCGCGAGCCGTTGGCACGCCCCAGCACGTCGCTGATGCGCTGGCCGGCGGCGACCAGTTTGTCCAGGTCGATACCGGTCTCGATGCCCAGGCCTTGCAGCAGGTACAGCACGTCTTCGGTGGCGATGTTGCCTGTGGCGCCCTTGGCGTAGGGGCAGCCGCCGAGCCCGGCCACCGAGCTGTCGAACACGCTGATCCCTTCGAGCAGGCTGGCATAGACATTGGCCAGGGCCTGGCCGTAGGTGTCGTGGAAGTGGCCGGCAAGCTGCTCGCGCGGCACCTGCGCCGAGACCACCTCGAACAGGCGCCGGGTATCGCCGGCGGTGCCGGTGCCGATGGTGTCGCCCAGCGACACTTCGTAGCAGCCCATGTCGTGCAGGGCCCGGGCGACCGGGGCGACCTGCTCGGCGCTGACCTTGCCTTCATAAGGGCAGCCGAGCACGCAGGATACATAGCCGCGGACCCGGATACCGTGCTCGCGCGCGGCGCCCATGATCGGTTCGAAGCGCTGCAGGCTCTCGCTGATCGAGCAGTTGATGTTGCGCTGGGAGAACGCCTCGGACGCCGCGGCGAACACCGCCACCTCCTTGACCCCGGCTGCCAGTGCATCCTCGAAACCGCGCAAGTTCGGCGCCAGGGCCGCGTAGGTCACCCCGGCACGCTGGCGGATACCGGCAAACACCTCGGCCGATCCAGCCATTTGCGGCACCCACTTGGGCGAGACGAAACTGCCCACCTCGATGTAGGAGAGCCCGGCGTCGGTGAGGTCGTCCACCAGCCGCACCTTGTCGGCGACGCTGATGGGTTGGGCTTCGTTCTGCAAGCCGTCGCGCGGGCCGACTTCGACCAGGCGCACGTGTGCGGGCAATGACATGGCGGGGTTCCTGTGGCGAATCAACGGTTATTGTTCAGGGTGGCGGCCAGCGCCTGCTCGCAGCGCTCCTGGGCGGTGTCCAGCTCCAGGTGCATCTGCTGGATATCGAGCATCTGCTGCTCCAGTTGCGCGCGGCGTTCGGCGATCTTGGCCAGCATGCTGGTGAGCTGCTTGAGGTTGCCGCCGCTGGGGTCGTAGAGCTCGATCAGCTCGCGGCATTCGGCCAGCGAGAAGCCGATGCGCTTGCCGCGCAGGATCAGCTTGAGCGTCACCTTGTCACGCGCCGAATAGATGCGCTCCAGGCCGCGACGCTCGGGGCTCAGCAGACCCTGCTCCTCGTAGAAGCGGATGGCGCGGGTGGTGATGTCCAGCTCGCGGGACAGGTCGGAGATGCTGTAGGTCTGGCTGCTCATGCTCGGGCTCGGGGGTGGGATGTGAGTAAGCTAAAGGCAGGTTGACGTATACGTCAAGGTGATTGCGTGGTGCCGCTGCGTCGGTAGGCATTGGGCGTCTGGCCGCTGAGGCGTTTGAAGAAGCGTGCGAAGTAGGTGGGATCGCTGAAACCCAGGCTGTCGGACAACTGGCCGATGCTCATGCGCGTGTAGGTCAGGTTGCGCCGTGCTTCGAGCAGCAGGCGCTGGTGGATCACCTGCAGCGCGGTCTGCCCGCTCAGCGCACGGCACAGCTGGTTGAGCTGCAGGCTGGTGACGCCCAGGCGTGCAGCGAACTCATCGACCGACAGGTGCTGGCGGTAATGCGCTTCGACCAAGCGCAGGTAGTGCCCGAGCAGGTGGCGGTCGCGCTCGTCGCGATTACGCGGTGCCTGGCCCAGTTGCTGGCGGCGGCTGATCCACACCATCAGGGCGGTCACCAGCGCCTGCAGCATGGCGGCGCGAGCGGGTGCGCTGCCCTGGTACTCCTGCTGCAAGGTGTCGATCAGCCCGCGCAGGCGCGTGCGATCGCGGCCCAGCGGGTAGCAGGCCGCCGATGCCAGCACCGCCAGTGGTGCTCCCAGGCGCTGCTCGAGGTCGGCCACCAGCGCCGTACCGAAGGTCAGCACATGGCCCTGGATGTCGGCGCTGAAGCGAAAGCCATGCACCGTCAGCGGTGGCACCACCTGGATCGCCGCCTCGTGGATCTCGCTGCGTCGACCTTCGATTTCCACCAGCGCGTGCCCGCGCTGCACGTAGAGCAACTGGAACAGTTCGGCATGCTGGTGCGGCTTGATTTCCCAGTGGTGCAGGCGGCTGCGTGCGGGGATCGATTCGCAGTGCAGCAGATCGGTGCCGGGCCAGGCGTGGTTCTCGCCATAGAGCTGAAACAGCGGTACGCCGGGAAGGGAGAATTTCATGGTCGGGACACCTGTGCGCTGATCGCACGGAATTTTGAAAAGTGCAGATTTTCCATCGGATATGACACCTTTTCAGCTTTTTGCGCCAGTAAAAATGCAGGGGCTAACCCGAATAACGTATGCCGGCTGCCGCCAGTACGGCATCGACAAGGCGAGACAACAACAATGAAAACCCAGGTTGCAATCATTGGCGCCGGCCCTTCTGGCCTGCTGCTTGGTCAACTGCTGCACAAGGCGGGCATCGACACGCTCATTCTCGAACGCCAGACCCCTGAGTACGTGCTTGGCCGTATCCGCGCCGGTGTGCTGGAGCAGGGCACCGTTGACCTGCTGCGCGAGGCCGGGGTATCGGCGCGCATGGACCGTGAGGGGCTGGTGCACGAGGGTGTCGAACTGTTGGTGGCAGGGCGCCGCCAGCGCCTGGACCTCAAGGCCCTGACCGGCGGCAAGACGGTGATGGTGTACGGCCAGACCGAAGTCACCCGCGACCTCATGCAGGCCCGCGAGCAGAGCGGGGCGCCGATCGTGTATGGCGCGAGCAACGTGCAGCCGCACGGGCTCAAGGACGAGCGGCCCTACGTGACCTACGAGAAGGACGGCCAGTTGCACCGCGTCGAGTGCGATTACATCGCGGGTTGCGACGGTTTTCATGGCGTTTCGCGCCAGAGCATTCCACAGGGCGTGCTCAAGCAGTACGAGCGGGTCTATCCGTTTGGTTGGCTGGGGTTGCTGGCCGATACCCCGCCGGTCAACCACGAGCTGATCTATGCGTATCATGATCGTGGTTTCGTGTTGTGCAGCCAGCGCTCCACCACCCGCAGCCGATACTACCTGCAGGTGCCGCTGGACGAGCGGGTGGAGAACTGGCCCGATGCACGTTTCTGGGACGAACTCAGGGCGCGTCTGCCCGAGGACGTCGCCGCGCGCCTGGTCACCGGCCCCGCGCTGGAAAAGAGCATCGCGCCGCTGCGCAGCCTGGTGGTCGAGCCGATGCAGTACGGGCACCTGTTCCTGGTGGGGGATGCGGCGCATATCGTGCCACCGACCGGGGCCAAGGGCCTGAACTTGGCAGCCTCGGATGTCAACTACCTGTATCGCATCCTGGTCAAGGTCTACCGCGAAGGCCGCACCGACCTGCTGGAGCGCTACTCACCGCTGGCGCTGCGGCGGGTCTGGAAGGGCGAGCGTTTCAGTTGGTTCATGACCCAGCTGCTGCATGATTTTGGCGAGCACAAGGATGCCTGGGACCAGAAGATGCAGGAGGCCGACCGGGAGTACTTCCTGTCGTCCGAGGCCGGCCTGGTGAACATTGCCGAGAATTATGTGGGCTTGCCGTACGAGGCGGTGGAGTAGCGGGCTTGCGAACACCTTATTCAGCCCAATCCCTGTGGGAGCGGGCTTGTCCCGCGAACACGGGCGTAGCCCGTGCCAGGCAGCGCGGTGCACTTGGCACGGGCCAGCGCTTCATCAACGCTCCAGCATCGCCACCATCTCTGTATACCCGCGTGCGCGCGCATGCTCCAGCGCCGTCACGCCATCCTTGTCGGCAATCGCAGGGTCCGCGCCTGCCGCCAGCAGCCGACGCACGATGTCCACATGGCGCGGGCCGCCGTCGCCAAGGATCACTGCCTCCAGCAAGGCGGTCCAGTGCAACCGGTTGAGGTGGTTCACGTCCACGCCCGCGTCGATCAATATCTGCACCGTTTCCACATGACCACGCTCGGCCGCCGGGATCAGCGCGGTGCCGCCGTAGCGGTTGGTGCTGGCGAGGTCGGCGCCGTGGGCCAGGGTCAGGCGCAGGATCTCGTTCAGGCCGCGGGCACCGGCATACAGGTAGGGGCTGTCGTGGATGTTGTCCTTGGCGTTGACATCGGCGCCGGCTTCGATCAGCACTTTGGCCGCGTCGATATGGTTGCCTTGGGTCGCCGCCAGCAGGGGCGTGCGCCCTTGGCCATCGCGGCTGTCGAGCGCCAGTGGTTCCTTGAGCAAGCGACGGATGGCAGGTGCATCGTTGCGCTGGGCGGCATAAAGCAGGCGGGTATCCATGGAGGTGGTCTCGGCGTGGGCGGCAAGGCAGGTGAAGGCCAGCAGGCAGGCGGCGAGGGTGTGGCGCATGCGTGGGGCTCCTGAGGCAAAACCTCATCCTAGGGAAAAAGTTGCCGGCGACTGAAACGAATTATCTGGATGACCGGTAGTGGATTTCCGAATGCATCAACGTTGCCCGGCGTGAAGGGCCATGCTAGAAGTCAGGCTCGTCATTTGAAAACCGAATACCCTCATGTCCATCAGCGTAAAACCGAATAGGGCTCTGTTCGACCTCGACCTGTTGCGCGCCATCGTCGTGGTCGCCGATTGCGGCAGCTTCACCACGGCTGCAGCGCGCCTGCATTCGACCCAGTCGACCATCAGCCAGAAGGTGCGACGCCTCGAGGAGATGGTCGGCCATCGCCTGCTGGTGCGTGGCAATCGCGACGTGCTGCCCACCGACGCCGGGCAGACGCTGCTTGGCTATGCCAGGCACATGCTGGCGCTGAACGACCAGATGCTCGAGGCCCTGGCCGGGGCCATGGTTGGCGTCACCGTGCGCCTTGGCGTGCCCGAAGACTTCGTCGGCGGGCGAACCACCAATGCGCTGTCGGCGTTCAGCCGCCTGCACCCGCAGGTCAAGCTGGAAGTCACCAGCGGTCTGTGCCGCGACCTGAGCCAGGCCTACGACAATGGCGAACTCGACCTGGTGCTGCTCAAGCAGCGACGCAACAGCCGCGAGGGCGTGTCCTGCTGGCCCGAGCGTCTGCAATGGATCGACAGCGTACGCATGCCGGCCTTCGAGCTTGACCCGGTACCCTTGGTCACCTTTCCGCCGCGCGGGCTGTACCGCGAAGACATGATCCATGCCATCGAAGGCATGGGCCGCCGTTGGCGAATCAGCTTCACCAGCTCCAGCCTGTCCGGGATCCAGGCCGCGGTGGCCGACGGCATGGGCGTGAGCCTGCTGCCGCCGCGCGCGGCCACCGCCGAGCACCGGGTGCTGGGGGCGGCGCAAGGTTTGCCGGAGGTGGACAGCTACGAGATCGTCATCGTCCACCGGCCAACGGCCGACGTGATGGTCAAGGCCCTGGCGCAGGTGCTGACCGAGCTGCTGGCCGGGGATGGCATCTGAAGGCTCCGATCAGCGTCAGACGGTTGACCACCTGCGCACCACTGCGTAGCCTTGCCGCTTCGAGGTTCTCCGGCGCTGCCGGAGCTAAGACGGGAACGCGGTACAAGCCGCGGCTGCCCCCGCAACTGTAAGCACTGAACAGGTTCGACACAGCCACTGCGCCCACGCGCGGGAAGGCGTCGCCCTGACGGCTGGACGTCGTGCAGTGCAAGCCAGGAGACCTGCCTCGCAACGTTTTCGACTTTCAACCGGGCGGGGTGATCCGGTGGCGAGCGAGTCCGGCCGGTCGGCCGCGGCTTTCGTCCCGCATGCCCGCACCATTGCTGCCAAGGGCATCGCCACATGAAAACACTGGCCAAACTTCCCGTCACCATCGTCACCGGCTTCCTCGGCTCGGGCAAGACCACCTTGCTTCGCCACATGCTCGACAACGCCCAGGGGCGACGCATCGCGGTCATCGTCAACGAGTTTGGCGAGTTGGGTATCGACGGCGAAATCCTCAAGCAGTGCAGCATCGGCTGCACCGAGGAAGAGGCCAACGGCCGCGTCTATGAGCTGGCCAACGGCTGCCTGTGCTGCACCGTGCAGGAAGAGTTCTTCCCGGTGATGCGTGAGCTGGTCGCCCGTCGCGGTGACCTGGACCACATTCTCATCGAGACCAGTGGCCTGGCCTTGCCCAAACCGCTGGTGCAAGCCTTCCAGTGGCCGGAAATCCGCAATGCCTGCACCGTCGATGCGGTGATCACCGTGGTCGACAGCCCGGCCGTGGCCGCCGGCACCTTCGCCGCCTACCCGGACCAGGTCGACGCCCAGCGCAAGCTGGACCCCAACCTGGACCACGAATCCCCGCTGCACGAGCTGTTCGCCGACCAGCTGGCCAGTGCCGATCTGGTGGTGCTGAACAAGGCTGACCTGATCGACGCCGAGGGCCTGGCCAAGGTCCGCGCCGAAGTCGCCGAAGAACTGCCGCCGGCCGTCAAGGTGATCGAGGCCAGCAGCGGTCGCCTGCCGCTGGATGTGTTGCTGGGCGTAGGGGCCGAGTCCGAAGTGCATATCGATGGCCGTCGCACCCACCACGATTCGCACCACGACGGCGACGATCATGACGATCATGATCATGACGCCTTCGACTCCATCTCCATCGACCTGCCTGAAGCGGACGAAAGCCTGCTGCTCGATGCCCTGACGCAACTGGTCACCGAGTTCGGCATCCTGCGTGCCAAAGGTTTTGCCGCGATCCCCGGCAAGCCGATGCGCCTGTTGATCCAAGGTGTGGGCACGCGCTTCGACAAGCACTTCGACCGCGCCTGGCGCAGCGACGAGCCGCGCATCACCCGTCTGGTGCTGATCGGTCAGGACCTCGACGCGGCACAGTTGGAAGCGCGCCTGCGCCAGGCCCTGGGCGCCTGATCCATGCACCTGCTGCGGACCCAGCCCGGCGGCTTCGTGCCGGACGACAGCATTGCCGACCTTGGCCAGACGCCCGCCGAGCTGGTGATTCTCTGCAGCGGCGACTCTCACCTGGCACTGCTCGCCGAAACCGCCGAGCAGTTGCCGGACGATTTCCCCAGCCTGCGCCTGGCCAACCCCATGCAGGTGCAGAACCACGCCTCCGTCGACTTGTACATCGACGAGGTGTTGCGTCACGCCAAGGTGATCCTGGTGTCGCTGCACGGCGGTGTCGGCTACTGGCGCTATGGCGTAGAACAGTTGGTCGAACTCGCGGCGCGTGGCGTGCAGTTGATCCTGGTGCCCGGCGATGACCGCCCCGACCCTGAGCTGACGCAGTTGGGCACGGTGCCGACCGAGCAGGCCGAGCGGCTCTGGCACTACCTGCGCCAGGGCGGCAAGGCCAATGCGGTCAACCTGTTCAATTGCCTGGCCAGCCAGTGGCTGGGGCGCGACTATGCCTGGGACGAACCCCAGCCGCTGCCGCGCACCACGGTCTACCACCCCGGCAAGCCCAGTGCGGGGCTTGAAGACTGGTTCCCCGAGTGGCACCCGGAGCATCCGGTGGCGCCGATCCTGTTCTACCGGTCGCACCTGCAGGCCGCCAACACCGCGTTCATCGATGTGTTCTGCCAGCGCTTGCAGGCGGCAGGGCTGAACCCATTGCCGATCGCAGTCGCCAGCCTCAAGGAGTCGGCCTGTCTGGAACAGGTCGAGGCGTGGCTCGACGAGGTCGACGCCGAGGTGGTGATCAACACCACAGGCTTTGCCTTGTCCAGCCCGGAGCGGCCCAACCTGCGCCCGCTGCGCCGCGACGTGCCGGTGTTGCAGGCGATCTGCGCCCAGGACAACCAGCCCGGCTGGGAAGCCAGCGAGCAGGGCTTGGGCGCGCGCGACCTGGCGATGCACATCGCCTTGCCGGAGCTGGACGGGCGCATCATCACCCGGCCGGTCAGCTTCAAGGACCTGGCCTGGCGCAGCGAGCGCAGCCAGTCCGATGTGGTCTGCTACAAGGCCCATCCCGAACGCATGGATTTCGTCGCCGAACTGGCGCGGCGCTGGGTCGAGCTGGCGCGACTGCCCAATGCCCAGAAGCGTGTGGCGCTGGTGCTGGCCAACTATCCGACCCGCGACGGGCGTATCGGCAATGGCGTAGGGCTCGACACGCCGGGCGCCGCGCTCAACATCCTGCATGCCCTGCAGGCCGAGGGCTACCCGGTTGCGGGCCTGCCGCAGACGGGCACGGCGCTGATCCACGAACTGCTCGGCGGCGTGACCAACGACCTGGACCACCTCGACCAGCGTCCCTGTGCCCAGAGCCTGTCCCTGGACGACTACCTCGCGGCCTTCGCCTGCCTGCCCGAAGCCAACCAGCAGGCGGTGCGGGAACGCTGGGGCGCACCTGAGCAAGACCCGATGTTCCGCAACGGCCGGATGATGATCGCCGGTCTGCGCTACGGCCTGACCTTCGTTGGTATCCAGCCGGCCCGGGGCTATCAGGTAGACCCGAGCGCGGTGTATCACGACCCGGACCTGGTGCCGCCGCACGGCTACCTGGCGTTCCATTTCTGGTTGCGCAACGGCTTTGCCGCCGATGCGCTGATCCATGTCGGCAAGCACGGCAACCTGGAATGGCTGCCCGGCAAGGGTGTCGGACTGTCCGCCGAGTGCTGGCCGGATGCGCTGCTTGGCCCGCTGCCGAACATCTACCCGTTCATCGTCAACGATCCCGGTGAAGGTGCCCAGGCCAAGCGCCGCACCCAGGCGGTGATCATCGATCACCTGATGCCGCCGCTGACCCGCGCCGAAACCTACGGGCCGCTGCGGCATCTTGAACAGCTGGCCGACGAGTATTACGAGGCGCAGTTGCTCGACCCACGCCGCGCCCGCGAACTGCAGCGCGACATTCTCGAGCTGGTCAAGGCCAACCATATCGACCGTGACCTGCAGCTCGAAGGGCAACTGGACGATGCGGCTGTCTGGCTGCCGCGCCTGGACACTTATTTGTGCGACTTGAAAGAGTCGCAGATTCGCGATGGCTTGCATGTCTTTGGTCAGTCGCCGCAGGGGCGCCTGCGCAGCGATACGCTGCTGGCGCTGCTGCGGGTCGATCGTGGTGACGGCCGCGGCGGCAATGCCAGCCTGCTGCGCGCGCTGGCACGTGCTCTGGAACTGGCCTTCGACCCGCTGGACTGCGATCTTGGCCAGGCTTGGCAAGGGCCGCGTCCCGAGCTGCTGCAGGCGCTGGATGCTGCGTTGTGGCGCACCCAGGGCGATACCCGTGAACGTCTGGAGATACTCGCCCTGGCCCTGATCGAAGGGCGCCTGGCAGCACCCGATACCGCGCAATGGCAGGCGGTGCATGCCGTGCTGCAGGCACTCGCCGACGAAGTCGCGCCGAACCTGGATGCCTGTGGCGCCGCCGAGATCGACGGCTTGCTCGCGGCCTTGGCCGGGCGTTTTGTGCCGGCAGGCCCCAGCGGCGCACCCAGTCGCGGGCGTCTGGATGTGCTGCCTACCGGACGCAACTTCTATACCGTGGATGTGCGCAACCTGCCCACCACCACCGCCTGGCGCCTGGGCTTTGCCTCGGCCAGCCTGATCCTCGAGCGCCACCTGCAGGAGCATGGTGATCACCTGCGTCAGCTCGGGCTGTCGGTCTGGGGCACGGCGACCATGCGCACCGGCGGTGATGACATCGCCCAGGCCATGGCGCTGATGGGGGTGAGGCCGGTATGGGCCACCGGCAGCCAGCGGGTCGATGACTTCGAAATCCTGCCCCTGAGCCTGCTCGATCGCCCGCGGGTCGATGTAACCTTGCGCGTGTCGGGGTTCTTCCGTGATGCCTTCGGCAACCTGATCCGCCTGTTCGACGCGGCGGTACAGGCCGTGGCGGCGCTGGATGAGCCGGACGACCTCAACCCGCTGGCTGCCCGCGTGCGTGCCGAGCGCGCGGCGCTGCTGGCGCAGGGTGTCGATGCCGAGCAGGCCTCGCGTCAGGCGGGTTGGCGGGTGTTCGGCGCCAAGCCGGGTGCCTATGGCGCGGGTGTGCAGAACGCCATCGACGGACGCCTCTGGCAGGGGCGCGCCGACTTGGCCGAGGTCTACCTCAACCATGGCGGCTATGCCTATGGTGCTGCCGATGAAGGCACGCCGGCACGGGCCCAGTTCGCCCAGCGCCTGGGGCAGGTCCAGGTGGTGTTGCAGAACCAGGACAACCACGAGCACGACCTGCTCGACTCCAACGACTACTACCAGTTCCAGGGCGGCATGCTCGCAGCTGCCGAAACCCTGGCCGGCGCCACGGTCGCCAGCTACCACGGCGACCACAGCCAGGTCGATCGCCCGCGTATCCGCACCCTCAAGGAGGAGCTGAACCGGGTGATCCGCGCGCGTGCGCTGAACCCGAAATGGATCGACGGGGTCAAGCGTCACGGCTATAAAGGTGCCTTCGAACTGGCGGCGACGGTCGACAACCTGTTCGCCTTCGATGCCACCACTCACCTGATCGACGATCACCATTACCAGTCGCTGGCCGATGCCTACGTGCTCGATCCGGCGACCCGAGCATTCATGCGCGAGCATAACCCGCACGCCTTGCACGATCTGACCGAACGGTTGCTGGAAGCCCAGCAGCGCGGTCTGTGGCAGGCGCCGGGCGATTACCGCGAGGCCCTCGAGCAGCAGTTGCTCGACGGCGAGGAAGAGGCCTGAAATGACCGAACCCCTGCAGTTTCCCCTGGCCGCCGTGGTCGGTGCCGAAGACCTCAAGCTGGCGCTGTGCCTGACCGCCATCGACCCGAAGATCGGCGGTGTGCTGATCGAAGGTCCGCGTGGCATGGCCAAGAGCACCTTGGCCCGGGGCCTGGCCGACCTGCTCGGCGCAGGCCCTTTCGTGACCCTGCCGCTGGGCGCGACCGAAGAGCGGCTGGTCGGTACTCTGGATCTTGATGCTGCGCTGGGGCAGGGCAAGGCACGCTTCTCGGCGGGCGTGCTGGCCCAGGCGGATGGTGGGGTGCTCTATGTGGATGAGGTCAACCTGCTGCCCGACCCACTGGTGGACCTGCTGCTGGATGTGGCGGCCAGCGGCACCAACCGTGTCGAGCGCGACGGCATCTCGCACCGTCACGCCGCGCGTTTCGTGCTGATCGGCACCATGAATCCGGAAGAGGGCGAGCTGCGTCCGCAGTTGCTCGACCGTTTCGGCTTGAACATTGCCCTTGAAGGCACGCCTGAGCCGAACGACCGTCAGCAGATCATCCGCCGCCGTCTGGCATTCGACAGCGACCCCGAGGCGTTCTGCGCGCAGTGGGCAGCGGCCCAGGCGCAGTTGCGCGACCGCTGCCAGCACGCGCGTGAGCGCCTGCCGGCCATCGCCCTGGACGACCAGGCGCTGGCCTGGATCACCGAGCGTTGTTTCGCTGCGGGTGTCGATGGCCTGCGTGCCGACCTGGTCTGGTTGCGGGCGGCACGCGCCCATGCCGCGTGGCGCGGTGCTGCGGCCATCGGCGAGGAAGATGTAGAGGCTGTGGCCGAATTTGCCTTGCGCCATCGCCGCCGTAGCGCAGAGCCGCCCGCTGGCTCGAACACGCCACCTCAGGGCGGCCAGCAGTCGCAAGACCCGAGTGGACAAGGTGACTGGGGGGCAATGGAGGCACAACCGGTGAGCGCAGGTGCCCGGCGTGAGGTGCCGAACTGGGCAAAAAAGCCCTGAGCATCCGCGCACGAAGTGGTTCAGCGGCGGATGCCAGGCCCCGTGCCGGAAAACTGACAGGAGCCAGCCGTGGACGCGCCCGTGCAGCCGCTGACGGTCGGGTCGCCTGGCTGCCGACCCTGCTCAAGGGGCGGCCGCGCCGTGTCGAGGACCTGTGCTGGCAGCAACGCCGTGGACAGCCGCCGGAACTGTGGTTGGTGATCGTCGACGCGTCGGCGTCAACCCGCCGCCACCAATCCCTTGCGCAAGCCAAGGGGCTGCTGGAGACCTTCTTCGACCAGGCCTACCGCCAGCGTGCGCGCCTGGCGTTGCTGACCGCCAGCGGCAGCACGCCACAGTGGCAGCGTCATGGCCTGAAGGCTTCGGCTGCGCTTCAGCCCTGGCTGCGTGCGCTCGGGGCGGGGGGCGGCACGCCGTTGCTCGCGGCCCTGGAAGAGGCGCGCCAGTGGTTGCTGCGCCGTGGCAAAGCGCACCCCGGGGAGGTCCAGCGCTGCCTGGTGCTGACCGACGGTCGCCTGCAACGCTGGAAGCCTGTGCAGCCCATGCCCTGTGCCTGCGTGCTGGTCGATATCGAAACGGCGCCGGTGCGCCTGGGGCGGGCACGGCAACTCGCTGCGCAACTGCAGGCGGATTACCAGCATGTCGAGCAGTTCAGCGTTGTTGAATAAAGTGGGCGCGCGACAATAAGTCGCACAAACTGAAAGTTGCCGAAGCGGCAGGGGGAAAGTTGCACAAGTGCGCGACAAGACGCGCACCTGTGCAACGGCAAGTTATGCCTTGGGCATGGACCAGGGTTGCAGGTCGTAGCCTTTTTCGAACAGCTCGGCGCGGACTTCCTCGATCAGGCTGGCCCATTGTGCCGGGTCCGAATAGATGCGCGAGGATACCTGCTTGCTGCCGATGCGGGTGCTGGTCCGGTCGATCACTGCCAGGCTCAGTTCACCAGTACCGTTGGGTGCATCCCAGGCAACGCACTGGAAGGGTTCGAAGGCGTGGTCGGCGATCAGCAGTGCTTCGTTGACACGGAGCGGGGCATTCATGGTTCGGTCTCTCTTGTAGTCCCAAACAGCAAATGTGTGTCCGCGCGGGTAAAGAAATGAACGATTGCAGCGCGGGGTTATTGGTACTGATGCTCCGGGTCGTGGGTGAAGTCACATGGCAGTCGAAAATTTTTTTATAACGGTAAAAGTTATCCGTTGTATGTGCCGCCTGTGACGCCGGTTATTGGCAAAAATTCCAGGTTCGCTTTGTGTGACGGCATTTGGCAGACAAACGGTAGTGGGCACCGTCAGGTTCGTTGCTACTGTTAATTCGGGCGCCGCAACTTACTGTTTCTAATTAAAAAACTGAAAATTGGCGCCAAGGATAGGTCATGCTTGAACCTGCATCCCAACGCCGTCTGCTGATTGTCGACCCCTGCGACGATTGCCACCGTCTACTGCCGGGCCTGCGGGGCGCCGGTTGGGATGTGCGCAGTTGCACCCTGGGCGCTGCGCTCGAACATCCTTGTGACGTCGGCCTGTTGCGATTGCAGGCCTCGCACCTGCGTCACCAGGATGCCGTCAAGGATCTGATCAAGCGCAGCAATACCGAATGGATCGCCGTGCTCAGCGCCGAAGAGTTGCGCATGCAGAACGTCGGCGATTTCGTCTGTGAGTGGTTCTTCGACTTCCATACCCTGCCATTCGATGTTTCCCGGGTGCAGGTCACCCTCGGGCGGGCGTTCGGCATGGCGCGCCTGCGGGGCAAGGGGGCAGTGCGGGTCGATGAGCCCGAGCACGAACTGCTCGGCGAGAGCCGACCCATCCGCGAGTTGCGCAAGCTGCTCGGCAAGCTGGCGCCGACCGAGTCGCCCGTACTGATCCGTGGCGAGAGCGGCACCGGCAAGGAGTTGGTGGCGCGTACGCTGCATCGTCAGTCGCAGCGGCATGACAAGCCATTCATTGCCATCAATTGCGGGGCTATCCCCGAGCATCTGATCCAGTCCGAGCTGTTTGGCCACGAGAAAGGCGCCTTTACCGGCGCGCATCAACGCAAGGTCGGGCGTATCGAGGCGGCGCACGGCGGTACGCTGTTCCTCGACGAGATTGGCGACCTGCCTCTGGAGTTGCAGGCCAATCTGTTGCGGTTTCTGCAGGAAAAGCACATCGAGCGCGTCGGCGGTAGCCAGCCGATTCCAGTGGATGCGCGGGTGCTGGCGGCGACCCACGTGGACCTGGAGCAGGCGATCGAGCGTGGCAGGTTTCGTGAAGACTTGTACTATCGGCTCAATGTTCTGCAAGTGGTGACTGCGCCTCTGCGTGACCGCCACGGTGACCTGTCGATGCTGGCCAGCCATTTCTCGCATTTCTACAGCCTGGAAACCGGGCGACGGCCACGCTCGTTCAGCGACAATGCCCTGGCGGCCATGGGGCGCCACGAGTGGCCGGGCAACGTACGCGAACTGGCCAACCGTGTACGTCGCGGACTGGTGCTGGCCGAGGGGCGGCAGATCGAGGCGCAGGACCTGGGGTTGCAGGTGCTGGAGGAAGCCGACGCTCCGCTAGGGACGCTGGAAGACTACAAGCACCGGGCTGAACGCCAGGCGCTGTGCGATGTGCTCAACCGCCACAGTGACAACATGAGCATCGCAGCGAAGGTGCTGGGGGTGTCCCGACCGACCTTCTACCGCTTGCTGCACAAGCATCAGATCCGCTGAATCCTGCCCGCGAAAAGGACACCGCGATGCCTGGCACGGATCACGCCGCTTTTGATTCAACTCGACTGCGCGATGTGGCCGTCGTCCTGTATTTCCTCGATCAAGTCCTCTTCTCCCGGCAGGGCGGTGATCACGCTGAAATCGCTGACTTCCACTTCACCCCCGCCATAGCCGAGCAGGTGGAAGGAGAACGCCTTGCGCTCGATGGGGTTGTCGAAGCCGAACTCCAGCTCCATCGGCTGGTCGGCCGTGACCAGGATCTCCTCGGGCAACCCCAGCGGTACGTCCTGTTCCTGCTGCTTGGCCTTGAGCTGGATGTGCGCCCGGTGGGCAGGGTCGAGCGAGCGCACCTTGACCCGCACCCGGGTGTACGAGCCTTGGGGCATTTCCAGGTACTGCGCGCCGATCAGATTGTCGGCCCAGTCATCACGAATGCGCTTGTGCAGAGGAATGGCCGACGGCCCGCCAAATTGGTAGCGCAGGTTCAACGGGGTTTGCAGCAACGATTGGTCCAGCACGCCGGCCAGCGCTGTGATCTGGCGCCCCAGCGGGGCTTCGCCGCGGCCGAGGAACTGCGCCTGGTCGGCGATGAATCCCTCGCTTGCGTAGCGTCGGCAGCGTTGCTGGAAGTCGCATTCGCTGAAGGTGCCGCGGCCATCGTGGTAACGCAGCATGCCGTTGGTGAAAGAGATCATTTCCCGGCCGCTGTCGTAGTCGCGGTACAGCGAGCGGCCGGCCAGGGCGGCGGGAATCGGCAGCGCGAAGTAGTCGAGCAGCGAAGTGGCAAGGTCGACATGGCCGTAGGTGCCGTGCTTGATCTTCGGCAACTGTGCCTGTTCGGGTGCGAGGGTGAGGTTGAAGCCCCAGGACGAGGCCAGGCGCACCCCGTCGATGCCGTGGGACTCGTCCGAAGTGATGACCACCAGGGTGTCCTTGAGCACGCCCTGGCGCTCCAGGGTGTCGAGGAACGCGCCCAGGGCGTCGTCCAGGTAGGCGACCGCCGCCTGTTTGGCGCTGTCGTAGCGTTGCAGGTAATCGTCTGGTGCGGAGTAGGGCTGGTGGGTGCCGACCGTGAGCAGGGTCAGCATCCACGGCTGGCGCTGTTTGCGCAGCTCACCGACATAGCCCAGCGCGCCCTCGAAGAAGGCCTTGTCGTCCTTGCCCCAGGGGAACTCGAGGTAGTTGTCGTTGCGGAACCACTCAAGGCCGTGCACCGAGTCGAAGCCGATGTGCGGCATGATCCGGTCCTTGGCCATGAAGCGCAGGCCGGCGCCCTGCAGGTAGTGGGTGCTGAAGCCGGCCTGGCGCAATTGTGCGGGCAGGCAGGCCTGGTTGCGCAAGTCCTGGGTCAGCAGCTCGACACCCTTGGGCGTGCCGTTGGCGAGCTTGTCGTAATCGCCGCAGAGCATGGCGTACAGGCCACGAATGGTCTGATGGGTGTGCAGGACATAATCGGGGGTGTTCATGCCGCGTTCGGCCCAGCGGCTGAGGTTGGGCATCAGGTCGTCATCGAAACGGCTGTGCAGGGCTTGCCGGTTGGCGCGCACATAGGCGCCGGGGATCCCTTCGAGGGTAATGACCAGCAGGTTGCTTGCACTGCCGGGGGCTTCGAACAGCCTGCGGCCGTCGAGGTCGGCCTGGGTCAGGCCGGCGCTGGGCAGCGGTGTGACCGTCAGGTCGTGGCCCAGCCAGGCCTGTGCCTTGAGTTGCAGGTCGCTGGTGCCTGCCGAGAGCAGTTGATGGGAGAGATTGTACTGACGCCACTGGTCGGCATCGGACGGTATCAGGTGCTCGCTGCCCCAGTGCGCGGCGAGCAGTACTGCAGGGGCGGCCCAGGCCGCACGTGGCAACGCCGGGGCGGATTGGCCGCGCTGCAGCCAGCGGGTCAGCAGCCAGACGAAAAGGCCGGCACCGAGGGTCCAGGGCAGCCAGGGGTGAGCAAGGGCTCCGCCGGTGGAGTTTTCCATGAACTGTGGGTCGAACAGATAGCCCAGATCGCTGCTGTTCGGCAGGCGCCCGACCGCACTGACCAGCTCGGCCGAAGCCACCAGCAGCCCACCCCATGCCAGCAGCACCGGCAGCGCCAGCCACCAGGGGCTGCGCTGCAACAGCAGTACCAGCAGGATGCCGATCGCCAGGTCCGACAGGTACCCCAGCGGATCGGACCAACCCAGCAGTGCGCGGGCGGCCAGGGGGATCACCACGACCAGCACTGCCAGGGTGGCGAGCCGAGCGCGGGGATGGCCAAGCATGTTCTTCACGAAACGTCCTTCCTTGCCATGAAACAGTCACAAAAATGTGCTGCATCATAACAGCCCCCTCACGGGAAGGCCGGACGCGACAAGGTTGGTTACCAATTGAAGTGCAGGGGCGCGAGGCGCCCCCGGGCTGGATGGATCAGAAGTAGTAGGGGAATTTCAGGCTGAAGGTGAAGTCCGGTGCATCGTCGGTCAGGCCGATCGACAGGTTCGGCACGATGGTCAGGTTGTCGGTGGCCGCGAGGGTCATGCCGACGTTGAAGTAGGCGGCGTTAGCATCGCTGCTCTTGACGTCGGCCCAGCTGTCGCCGGTTTCCGCGGACTTGATCCGCGAGCGCCGGGCGATCAGGTCCGAGACCGAGAACGACATCGACATCTTCTCGTTGAGGGCGAAGGCCACGCCTGCACCGATCTGGAAGCTGTCGCCGATCTTCACCTTGCCCGGTACTTTCTGGTTGATCGTCGAGCTGACGTCGCTGAACGAATCCTCGAAGGTGTGGGTGTACGACAGGCTGCCGAACAGCACTGCCGGGTCGAAGGTCTTGACCAGCGAGATGCCTGGGGTGATCGACCAGACACCGTTGCCGGTGGGCAGGTCTTCTGGGTAGCTGAGGCTGTCGTTCTCGGTGTCGCGCAGCAGCTTGATACCGAACGGATCCTTGCCGGTCGGTGCCTTGACCCGCACGCTGAATACCGCATCCGGGGTGTTCTCCGACTCGTCGAGGAACTTGTAGGCCACGCCGAAGTTGACGTCGCCAAGGGTTGGGTCGCGGGTGATGGTGCGTTCGGAAATGCCCTGGGCGTTACCGCCGACACCCCCGGACTGGTAGGTCGACTCGCGGTAGACGATCGGCACGTTCACGTCGAACTGCCAGCGGTTGTCGAGGTTGTAGCGCGCGGTAAGGTCGAGCGTCCAGTTGTCGGCCTTGATCCGGTCCAGGTTGATGTTGCCCAGGAAGATCGAGTCCAGCGCCAGGAAGCCGTTGAGGATCAGTTGGCGGGTGTCGTAGCGGGCATAGGTAATGCCGGTCTCGACGCTGAACTTGCCGCCACCGAAGAAGCCACTGGCTTCGTCGTAGAGGTTGGACACACTCTGCGCCGGCTCCGAATCATCCTTGAGCGACTCGCCATAGGATGAACCGCTGCCGCCGGATGCGGCGATCGCCTGGTTGTTGCGCGGCTCGGAGGCCGGCGAGCGGGTCAGGCGCTTGGGGGGTGGGGCGGCGGGTTGCTCTTCGACCTGGCGAACGCGCTGTTCGAGCACCATCAGCGCCTGTTGCTGCGCTTCGTAGCGCTGCTTGAGCGCAGCCAGTTCGGCTTTCAGCGCGTCTACCTGAGGGTCACTGGCTGCATAGAGCAGTGACGATGGTACCAAGGTCCCCAGGCAGACAACTGCCCCCAATGACAACGATCGATGCATAAGTTAGCCGTCCCTTCCAACTGCGATGATTGAGACGAAGCGTAGATCAATATCCTGAAACACGAAGGCCCTTGAGTTGATCAAGATTGCAGTTCAGCGCACCTGCCGAAGGCAGGTTGTCGCGCAGCACCACATTGAGCTGTGTCAGGTTGCTGACGGCGTTGCTGCCGCCCAGCAAGGTGGTTGCCTGGAGCAGCCCACCATCGGCCAGGCGTTGCAGGCTTTGCCCTTGATTGTTGTTGGCCTGGATAGCCATCTGGATCCCGCTGCCACTGTTCGAGACGCTGAGCGTGCCGGCGTTGTTGCTGGTGCTGAGGGTGGTGCCTGCGGCCAGGACCTGGCCTTGCGGTACGCCGGCATCAGCGACCTGGCTGGCCTCGCGAACATTGATGGCGACATCGTTATAGGCGCTGTTGTTGTCGCCGGCCGCGCGCACCGACTGGGTCACGCCCTGGGTAGTGTTGACCAGGCCTGCGCCGCCGTTGACCAGGCCATTGCCGCGGCCAGGGGCGTTGCCCGAGCCGTTCTCGCCGGTCATCGACACGTAGAACTGCGGTTTGATCACGTTCTGCTGGACCTGCAGGGTCGTCGTGGCGCCGATGCGATCACCGGCGGCGTTCTGCCAGGTGCTGCTCATGACGACACCGAAACTGATGATCCGTCCCGGCATCACGTATTTCCCACGCAGTTGGGCAAGCTCCTGGTCCTTGACCTCGATGGGCTTGAACACCTGGGCGTGGGCGGGGAGGCTGGCAGCCAGGCATGCTGCGACCAGCCAGGTGGTAGTCTTCATCGCTGCTCCCCGGGACTTCGTGCCCCTTGTAATCGTCAGAAGAAATCGCTCTGGATGAAACCGAACTCCATCAGTTGCGCGTCTTCTACCGGATAGAAACCGTTGACGCGGTTCTTCGCGGTCAGAGGTGCCGGCGGGTCGAGCAGGGCGTTGGCCTTGTCGTAGCCGGGGCCGATGACGGCGAAGATGATGCCGTTCCAGCCTTTGAGGAAATCATCGAATTTGTAGCGTTTGTGGCCCAGGACAGGGTCGCCGATATAGGCCCAGCCCTTGTCGATGCGCTGCAGCACCACAAAGTGCTTGTAGCCACGGATGTCCATAAGCACGATCACCGGAATGCTCACCTTTTCCAGGGTGTCGGGTTCGACCCGATAGCCCCGGGCGCGCATGCCGATGCTTTCGACGTAGCGCTTCATGTCGAGCATGGAGAATCCCTGCACCTTGACGGTGTCCTGGTCGGAATGGGCGAGCATGCCTTCGATGACCTGGTGTTCGTCCACGTCGAGCCAGTAGGCCTGCTTGAGGACGGTGGCCAGGGCGGCGGCGCCGCAGCTGAAATCGGTCTTCTGTTGCACAAGGTCGGCGAAGCGCCGCTCACGCAGGCTCTGCACCGGCTTGTAGACGAGGGTGCCGCCTGGCAAGGCGGCAATCGGCATCTGTGCCGCTTCTACGAGACCGGCCAGGAACAGGAGTGTGGCAAGCAGGACAATGCGCATGACCTTCTCCACCGGGTAGAGACAGGGAAAGGGGCCCCGAAGGGCCCCGATCGGCTGCTGTTACATGCAGGCTTTGCAACCTGCGGCGATGGACAGCGAGTTGGTCTGCTGATTGCCGCTGCCGGCCGAGACGTTGGCGCCGACGTTGCCCGACACGCCATTGAGCGAGTTGCTCAGGTTGGCGTTGTTGGTCACAGGGTTGCGCCAGCCGGTGGGGGTCAGGACCTGATAGGAGGCAACGCCGGCCAGGCCGAAGGTGCCTTCTTCGTGGAACTTCAGCGGGTCCTTGTCGACATGGGTGTTGCCATGGCGATCGCGGCTGCTTTCGTCTTCGACGTAGCCGTAACCATTGCCTTGGTAGTGGCCGTAGGCAGCGAAGGTGGAGGTGAGGGTTTCCTTGCTGTAGGTACGGTCGGCCTTGTTGGTGACGTTCAGGCCGCCGACGTTCTGGTTGGCTGCACCGGTGGCGGCAGCGACACGGCCGCCGGACACGGCGATGGCCATGTTGTTTTTCTGTTGGTTGAAGTCCCCGGCGGTCACGTTGATACCGATGTTGCCGGAGCTGCCGTTGGCCGAACCGGTGAGGTTGGCGTTGTTGGAGGTGGAGTAGTTCTTGACGGTGTTGCCACTGTTGGTCTGAGTGGCTTGAGCCATGGCCACGGCACTGCCGAAGATGAAGTTCTCATCGGCGGTGGCGATCGCGGCAACGTTGTCCTGCTGGTTGCCGTCGCCGGCTGCGACGTTGGCGCCCAGGTTGCCTTGAGAACCGTTGGCCGAGTTGTCCATGCGGGCATCGTTGCGGGTGCCCTGGTTCAGCACACGGTTGCCGGAGTTGTTCTGGGTGTCCAGAACGGTAGCGGCAGAACCGGCGTTCACCAGCAGGGACAGCAGCAGGCTTTCGTTGTTGTTATGGCCGTTGTTGTGGCCGCCGTGGTTGTCGTTGCCACGGCCGCCGGCTTGTGCAGCAACTGCCATGACCGCAGCGAGGGCGAATACCAGAGGCTTGAGTGCCATTTTTGGTTTCATGGTGTTTCTCCGCTTATATTTTCGTTGTTAAGTGTTGTGTTGCTGATCGGGTCAATCTGCGACCCGGACGCTCAGGGTGTTGGCCATTCGGTTGCCCACCCCGGCGCTCTGATTCAACTGGATCACGCCACGGCTGCCGGTGAAGGCCTGGTCACTGGTCGTGACCTGGCGACTGCCGGGTGTGTGATCAGTTGCGTCGGAGCTGTTGGCCAGCGAGACGTTCTGCTGGCTGAGAATGCTGTCGTCGATGCTCTGTGCAATTGCGCTGATGCTGATGCGCACCGCGTTGGCCTGCTGCGTGGCGGCGCCCGCCGATTGGTTGATGCCCAGCATGCCGTTGCCGTTGCTGAAGGCATTGCCATTGATACTGGCGTGGGCGTCGAGCGCACTGTTGGCGCGAAAGTCGCTGCGTTGGCGGATCTGCGTGCTGGCCTGGCCTTCGGTGCCGATGGCGATGGCTTTCACGTTGGCCTGTTGCAGGGCGTCACCCGCGGCCTGGTTGATGTTGAGGTTGCCCTGGTAGGCGCGGCCACTGGCGTCGAGGGTGGCGTTGTCGACCACAGGGGAGCCGGCGAAGGCGCTTGCGCTGCAGCCCAGGGCCAGGCACAGCAGAGAGAGGTTGAGGGTCTGCATGATCATTGGCCCCGGGTCAGGATCTGCAGCGGCGCCATGCCGCGCTGAACGTTCTGGTTGACCGTGTTGGAGATGCTGTTGGCGCCGGACGCCCCTGCACCGGAACCGCCGGGCATGCCGGGCAATTGCGACTGGGCGGTGCCCATGCCGCGCAGGTTGCCGGAGTTGTCGGGCTGGAAGATGCGGCTGACGGTCGAACCGCTGGCGACGCTGGCGAAGTCGCCATCGGTCAGTTCGTTGTTGGTCTGGGCCTGGATGCGTGCCGACTCGTTGGTGTTGGCGGTGGTCGGGTAGGGGTCTGGCGTGCCGGTTCGGCGATCAGCCTGACGCGGCTGGACATCGCGATTGAGGACGATCACCCCGTTGCCACCAGCGAAGACCGGCGGTGCAATCGATGTGGCGGCAAGGCAAGCCAGAACGAGCAGTGCAGGCAGTGTGTTGTGCTGGTTCCCCACGGCGGTGCTCCCTTTCTGTGCGCTGGCCCTTGAGCGTTGCCAGAACAGAGAGCGAAAGCCGTGCCGGTTTTGCTTTTTGCCGATTTATCAGTGGGTTGTGCGAGGGGGGTGGCAGTGCCGGTTTTCTGCTGTATCAGCGTTGATACAAGGTGCCGGGTCGCCGCCCGTCAAGGGCTGAAGCACGGGCGATCTGGCGGGATGCGGAGGGGGTGTATCAGCACTGTGACAGTTCCCACGAAAGTGTGGGAAAGGCCCCGGCAATAGGGGTTTGATGGCGAGTGGGTGTATCAGTGAGTTAACAGCCCGGCCGGGCTGAGGGGCCGGGCTGGGCTCACCCCATGAGCTCGGCCACCGCCGCCAGCGCGTCATCCCGGCGCTGCTGCCAGTCCCCGTCAATCACCCGCAGTGGCTGGCGATGCTGTTGTAGCCAGTGCAGGCTGTCATCGAAGAACGCCTGGCGCTCCTCAAGCCGCGGCTGGCAGCGCTGGCCATCGCTAATCCATTCCACACCCTCGGGACTGAGCAGCAGGTGCAGGTCGTAGTGCCTGGCCAGCAGCGCTTGTTCCAGCCATGCAGGGCAGTCGCCGAATAACACACGACTCCACAACATGTTGCTCAGCAGGTGGGTATCGAGGATCAGCAGCGAAGGCGAGGCTGCCCGCGCCTCGTCCTCCCAGGCCAGTTGCCCGCGGGCGATGGCCGGGATATCGGCGTAGCAGGTATCGCGCTGCTCGGTGTCGATGAAATGGCGTACGTATTCGCCGACGGTGATGCCACCGAAACGGTGCTGGATCTCGCCACTGAGCCAGCTCTTGCCACTGGATTCAGGGCCGCACAGGACCAGGACCTTCATGCGCCGGCCAGCGCCGGATCGCGCCGCCACTCCAGCCAACCGCGCACGGCGATCAGGGTGAACAGGGCGTACAACGCGGCGGTCAGGTACAAGCCTTTGTACAGGAACAGTCCGACGAAGATCACATCGACCACGAACCACAACGCCCAGCATTGCAGGCGTTTCTGTGCCATCCACACCTGCGCGACCAGACTGAACCCGGTCAGCGCTGCATCCAGCCAGGGTTGGGCGGCGTCGGTCCAGTGGGCCATGGCGGCCCCCAGGGCTGCGCTCGCCAGCAGGCCCAAGCCCAGTCCGCGCAGCACCGTGGCAGTGTCCAGGCGTGATACCCGGCGCGCGTCCTCGACGCGGTCCGGCCGCGTCCATTGCCACCAGCCATAGAGGTTGAGCACGGCATAGACCACTTGCAGGAGCATGTCCGAATACAGCTTCACGTCGTAGAAAATCCAGCTGTAGAGCAGCACCATCACCAGGCCGATCGGCCAGCACCAGATGTTTTGCCTGACCGTGAGCCAGACGGCGATGACGCCGAGCGCGGCGGCGAAGAGTTCGAGGCCGGACATCGGCGATCCTTCGGAAGGGAAAGGGCGCGATTGTAGCTTGAGGGCAGGGGAAGGTGAATCTCTGCAACAAGGGGCGCCGTAGCGCCCCCTGGAGGTCAGACCCTGAATTGACGCAGCAACTGCTCGAGCTCCTCGCTCAGGCGGGCCAGGGCAACACCGGCATCGCTGGATTGGCGCGCCGCCTCGGCGGTCTGTTGCGAAAGGCCCGCGGTGTCGAGCACGTTGCGGTTGATTTCCTCGACCACATGGGACTGCTGCAGGGTGGCGCTGGCGATCGAGGTGTTCAGCGCTGCCAGGGTATGCAGTGCCTGTTCGATGGCCGCAAGGCTGGTGCCGGCTTCGCGGGCCTGTTCGACGGTCTGGCGCGATGCTTCGCTACTGGTGTCGATGGCCCGGACGGCGGCATCCGACTGGCCCTGCAGATGCTCGATCATGGTCTGGATCTCGGCAGTGGACTGCGCCGTGCGCTGGGCCAGCAGACGTACCTCGTCGGCGACTACGGCAAAGCCGCGGCCCTGCTCGCCAGCGCGGGCGGCCTCGATGGCGGCGTTGAGGGCCAGCAGGTTGGTCTGCTCGGCGATCGAGCGGATCACTTCCAGTACGCCACCAATCTTGGTGCTGTGCCCGGCCAGGTCGCGGATCACCCCCTGGGCCTGATCGATGGTCGCCGACAACCGGTCGATCTGCTGCAGGCTGCCATGGATCGCCTGTTGGCCCTGACCGACCTGCTGCTGCGCGGCGCGCATTTCCACGGCCGCCTGCTCGGCGTTCTTTGCCACATCCTGCACCGCGTAGGTGACCTCGTTGACCGCCGTGGCCACCTGGTCCATCTGCAATGATTGCTGGGCACTGCGCTGCTGGGCGCTGCCGGCGTTGTCGCCGACGTGCCCGGCAGACTGGGCCAAGGCATGGGCTGTGCCCTGCAACTGGCCGACCACGCCCTGCAGCTTGCCGTTGAAGCGGTTGAAGTACTCGCCCAGGTGGGTGATTTCGTCGCGTCCGTGGGTGTCCAGGCGGCGGGTCAGGTCGCTCTCGCCACTGGCGATGTTGCCCATGGCCTGCACCGCCTCGTGCAGCGGACGGGCGATGCTGCGGGCGATCAGCCACACCACCAGCCCCATCACCAGGGCAATGACCAGCCCGACCAGCGAGGCCTCGCGGACCTGGCGGGCGAATTCGTCCTGGACGTCGTCGACGTAGACTCCCGAGCCGATGATCCAGCCCCAGGGTTTGAACAGTTCTATATAGGAGGTCTTGGCCACCGGCTCGCTGGCGCCGGGCTTGGGCCAGCGGTAGTTGACCGGACCTGCGCCCTGGGCCTTGGCCAGGGTCACCATCTCGTTGAACACGGCAAAGCCGTCAGGATCGCGGATCGCCGACAGGTCCTGACCATCGAGCTTGGCGTTGACCGGATGCATGACCATCTTCGGTTGCAGGTCGTTGATCCAGAAATAGTCATCCTTGTCGTAGCGCAGGCTTCGCACCACCTGCAGCGCCTGCTGCTGGGCGCTTTGCCGATCAAGGCTGCCGGCGGCCTCCAGCCCCTGGTAGTAGGCGAGCACGCCCACGGCAGTCTCGACCACGTGCTGGGTCTTCTGCGCCTTGGCCTGGTACAGGTCGCCATGGATCTGGCGCAGCATCAGCAGCCCCAGGACCAACAGCATGGCGACGGCCACGAGCAGGATCAGCCACAGACGACGGCTGATCGACATCGATCTCAAGGTCTTCATCAAAAGGTCACTCCATGTCTTGTTCTTTTTATATGAGCAGCATCCAACCATGACCGGATGCCGGCAACCCAGTCGACCAACGGCTAAGTGCCGCGCTCGACAATCCATGTTGCATCCCGCGCAAGCCTTCGTGCGGGGCCTCTGATAGGATTTCGGCCGCGCAAGATGAAACCTTTAGCCGCGGCGCACTTTTTCGCTGGTGTTGTGACTAACGAAGGCTGTAAAACACGCGTCGCCGCGCGTGCGGTGAATATTTGTAATCGAAAAGAACTAGGGTGCTGCCAGGAGCAGTGTCCATTGGGGGAGTTGATGGATTTTTGGAGTGCCTTCCAGGCAATCATCCTGGGTATCGTCGAGGGCTTGACCGAGTTCCTGCCGATTTCCAGTACCGGCCACCAGATCATCGTGGCCGACCTGATCGATTTTGGCGGTGAGCGCGCGATGGCGTTCAACATCATCATTCAGCTGGGCGCGATCCTGGCGGTGGTGTGGGAGTTTCGCAGCAAGATTTTCGAAGTGGTATTCGGCCTGTCGAGCCAGCCCAGGGCGCGGCGCTTCACGGCCAACCTGCTGATCGCCTTCCTGCCGGCGGTAGTGCTTGGCGTACTGTTCGCCGACCTGATCCACGAGTACCTGTTCAACCCGATCACCGTGGCGGTGGCGTTGGTGGTGGGTGGCTTCATCATGCTCTGGGCCGAGCGCCGCGATCACCGTATCGAGGTCGACCATGTCGATGACATGCGCTGGTCCCATGCCCTGAAGGTTGGCCTGGTGCAGTGCCTGGCGATGATCCCGGGGACCTCGCGTTCGGGCTCGACCATCATCGGCGGCTTGCTGTTCGGCCTGTCGCGCAAGGCCGCGACCGAGTTCTCGTTCTTCCTGGCGATGCCGACCATGGTCGGTGCCGCGGTGTATTCGGGCTACAAGTACCGCGACCTGTTCCAGCCGGCCGACCTGCCGGTGTTCGCCATCGGCTTCGTGGTGTCGTTCATCTTCGCCATGATCGCGGTGCGTGCGTTGCTCAAGTTCATCGCCAACCACAGCTACGCGGTCTTTGCCTGGTACCGCATTGCCTTCGGCTTGCTGATCCTGGCGACCTGGCAGTTCGGCTGGGTTGACTGGGCCACGGCGCACGGCTGATGGCACGCGGGCAAAGTGCCGGGCGGCGCGACGCTGGCCAGGCAGGCGAGGGCGTGCGCAACCTGCGTCTGAAGTTGCTGGTGCTGCTGGTCTTGTGCCTGCTACCGGGCGTGGGGGTGGCGCAGATGGCCTGGAGCGGCCAGTCCTGGCTGCCCCTGGCGCTGTATCCGGCGGCCAGTCTGATCTGCCTGTTGTTGTACTGGCAGGACAAGCGGCAGGCCCGCACCCAGGCCTGGCGCACGCCAGAGAAAATCCTCCATGCCTGCGAGTTGCTCGGCGGTTGGCCGGGGGCCTTGCTGGCGCAGCAACTGTTCCGGCACAAGACCCGCAAGCTGTCGTACCAGATGGTGTTCTGGGCAATCGTCGCGTTGCACCAGGTGTTCTGGCTGGATCGCCTGGTGCTGGGTGGGCGCTGGCTGGGATTGATGGGCTGAGCGAGCGCCGCGCAATCCTCAATCCGCCAACAAGCCCACCTGCAAGCGCTTGGGCAAGCGTCGCACCACCAGCTGGTGCGAACGCTGCAGCAGATCGGTCAGCTCCTCCCGGCCCATGGGGTAGGGAGGCAGCATGCTGATCCAGCGCGCCCTCGCCAGATAAGGCGCCGGGCGTACGCCGGGACGGTCGCAATAACCGAGAAACAGCTCGTCGGCGACCTTGAACATCAAGCCTGCTCCCGGCAGGTCAAGCACGGCGAACATCTTGTTGCCGGCCACCGAGAACACCCGGATTCCGCCCCATTTGTAATCCTCCCGCGCGCCGGGCAGGCTCAGGCAGAACGCTGCCACCTGCTCGGGGCTGATGCGTCGTTCAGACATAACGCTCTCCACAGGCCTCGAACGAGGCTGCCAGGTGATCGATCCATACTCGCACCGCAGGCAACACACCCCGTCGGTGCGGATACACTGCCTGCAGGTAACCCCCTGGCAGTGACCACTCCGGCAGCAGGTGCACCAGTTCACCGCTTTCCAGTTCTTCTTCGCAATAGTTGCTTGGCAGGGCGGTGAAGCCCAGGCCTGCACGGGCCGAGGCCTTGCGCACAACGAAGTCATCGATGGTCAGGCGCGGTTCCAGGGCGATCTCCTGCTCCTCACCGCCAGGCCCGATGAGGCGAAAGTGCACCAGGCGATCGGCATCCGCTGCTCCCAGGACCGGCAGCCCCGCTAATTGCGACGGGTGCTCGAGCCCGTCGGCGAATCCAGGTGCTGCCACCAAGTACATCTGCGCCTGGCGCAAGCGGCGGGTGGCCAGGGCCGGGTCCTCGTCCCCCAGGTCGCGCACCCGCAGCGCCACATCGATACCTTCGGCGATCAGGTCGACACGGCGATTGAGCAGCACCATCTCCAGTTGAACCAGCGGGTACTGGGCGAGAAAGCGGCTGATGATGTCGGGTAAAAAGGCATGTGCCAGGGCTACCGGGCTAGACACCCGCAGGCGTCCACGCGGCTCGCTGGTCATGCTGGCGACGGCTTCGTCGGCCATCTCGGCCTCCAGCAGCATGGCCTGGCAGTGGTGCAGGTAACGTTCACCGACGGCGGTCAGCTTCAGTTGCCGGGTCGTGCGCTGCAGCAGGCGCGTGCCCAGGCGCTCCTCGAGTTCGGCGATACGCCGCGACAGGCGCGACTTGGGGATGCCCAACTGGCGCCCGGCGGCGGCGAAGCCACCGGCCTCGACCACTCGGGCGAAGTAGAAGAGGTCGTTGAGGTCTTGCATATGGATATCTCACTGTTCCATCAGTGGAACAAACTAACGCATTTTTGCCGACTAATCAGCTATTCGTCGCCTGTGTAGGATTCTCTCCATCGTGATCGCCCACCGCCGCGGTCTTCATTCACAGGAGAGTCCCATGAAACTGTTGCACATCGATTCGAGCATCCTGGGCGACAATTCCGCCTCCCGCCAGTTGAGCCGCGAAGTGGTCGATGCCTGGAAGGCCGCCGATCCTGGCGTCGAAGTCATCTACCGCGACCTCGCTGCCGATGCCATCAGCCACTTCTCGGCCGCGACCCTGGTTGCCGCCGGCACCCCCGAAGAAGCCCGTGACGCCGCCCTGGCCCACGAAGCCCGCCTGAGTGCCGAAACCCTGGCCGAGTTCCTCGCCGCCGACGCCGTGGTGATCGGTGCTCCGATGTACAATTTCACCGTGCCGACCCAGCTCAAGGCCTGGATCGATCGCGTGGCCGTCGCCGGTCAGACCTTCCGCTACACCGAAGCGGGCCCGGAAGGCCTGTGCGGCGACAAGAAAGTCGTGCTGGTGTCCACTGCCGGTGGCCTGCACCAGGGCCAGCCAAGCGGCGTCGGCCATGAAGACTTCCTCAAGGTGTTCCTGGGCTTCATCGGCATCACCGACCTGGAAATCGTCCGCGCCCACGGCCTGGCGTATGGCCCTGAGCATCGCAGCAAGGCCATCGACGCTGCCCAGGCGCAGATTGCCAACGAGCTGTTCGCCGCAGCCTGATCCGAACCCCGAAAAAGCCCGGGGTGGCCCGGGGGGGCCCGCCGGGTTTTGGTGGGTTTTTAGGGGGGT